>JBIOVC010000027.1:0-6658 GCA_044867545.1 Hyphomicrobiaceae bacterium
TGAGGTTGACGTGCGTACGGCTCGGGATCATGTCAGCAAGCAGGTCGGCCGACAGCGTCACCTTCCCGCCCTTCGGATTGAGTCGGCTCACCGTCACGCGCTTGATGTCGCCTCCCGGCGGCTTCACGTCGAACGTGAGCTGGCGCTTGACGTCGATGCCGTTCGGTCCCGTCAGCCGTACATCGTAGGTCACGAGGCCAACCGTCGCCGGCTTCAGATTGAAGCGCTCTGCCTTCCGCTCGCTGGCGGCGAGACGCACCTCGCGATCGAGTACCGGCGAGGAAGTCCCCTCGGCTGGACTGGCCGCAACCGCCAGCCGGTAGGCGCCGGCAGGACCCTCGACATTGTGCAGATCGAGCTGCAGCCGCGCATCATCGCCGAGCGTCAGGAATCGCGGGGCGGAGGCAAGCACCGCCACCGGATCACGCACGACGACATCGCGGCTCGCGCTGCCGAGCTTGTCGGCGCTCCACGCGACCGCCATCACCCGGACCGATCCGTTGAACTGCGGCAGGTCGAAGCCGACGCTCGCCGTGCCGTCCGCGCCGACGCGCACGATACCGGAGAACTCGGCCACCGTCGCCTCGACAGGTGGGCTGCCCTGCATCGACATGCCGCCGCCGCCGTCACCGCCCGACCGCAGCCGGCCGGCATTCGCGTGCATACCGTCGATCAGTCGGCCGTACAGATCGCGCAGCTCGGTGCCGAGCTTCGTCTGCGCGTAGAACCACTGCTCCGGCCGTGGCGACTGGTAGCGCGTCAGATTGAGGATGCCGACGTCGACGGCGGCAACCGTGACGTGGGCCTCCTCGTTGGGCCTGAGCCCGCCGAGCTTGACCGGCACCGTGAGCCGCGATCCGGAGCGGACAAGGGCTGGCGGGTCGAGCGACACCTCGAGCGTCCGCGCCGACTGGTCGAGGCCGAGCCACTTGAGACCGATGGCGCGACTGGGCATCCGCTTGGCCGTCTCGTCCATCGGCCGGTAGAGCACCGCCGTCACGTACGCGCCGGCACCCCAGGCGCCGTCGACCCGGATCGCAACCTCGCCACCGCCTTTCGGGATATCGACGGCGGTATGCTGCATCAGGCCGGAGCCGAGCACCGCGATCAGCGCCTTGCCGCCCTGGCGTGAGGCGATCTTGAGCTTGGCGGTATCGCCCGCCGAGTAGCTCGGCCGGTCGAGCGCGACATCGAGCATCTCTGGCGTATCGGCCGACTCGCCGCTGTACCATCCGGCGTTGAACAGCACGCTCGAGCTCGGGCCGCCCGGCTCCGTGCTAGCAACCTCCAGCCGGAAGCGGCCCCAGTCGGGACGCACAGTAATGCGCGCCGGATTCTCGGCCGTGGTTGCCACGGTGCCGGTGCCGGCCTTCCGCGTCAGCGTGACCGGGTCGTAGCTCCAGCTGCCGTCGCGGTTGTACCACTGCCAGCTCTGCTCGAGCCGGTAGAGCGTCCAGGCGAGCGATTTCGCCGGCGCTCTCTTGCCGGCGGCATCGAGCATGATGACTTCGAAGCTCGCGGTATCGCCCTCGCCGACGGCGTCATCGGCGAACAGCGGCTTGATGCCGAGGCGCGGCGCTTTCGGATCGACAGGGAGCGAGACGGTCCGCTCGATCGAGCGCCCGCCGGGCTCGATCATGCGCACGACCACGCTCGCCTCGAGCGGACGGCCGGTCTGCGGGATCGCCGGCAGCGTCACGTCGAGAGCGGCCTTGCCGTCGGCGCCGGTCATGGCCTGAGTCTCGAGCGGCTTGCGCACGGGACTGACGAGCTCGGTGGCGAGCCCGAACCGGTAGCCGGCGAAGCCTTCGAGGTCCCTGGCCGAAGGTTTGACGATGATCTCGCCCTCGATCGCAAGGTTCGCGGCCGGCGGCCCATAGAGATAGCGGCCGGCGATGTTGATAGTGCCGGTCTCCTCCGGTGCGAGCGACTTCACCGCCGGCTCGAGCGTCAGCGCCAGTCGTTCCGGCACGAAGTCCTCGACCAGGAACGCGATCGAGGCGAGCGGATCGTCCTTGGGATCGGCATGAAGCCGCGCGCGCCAGGTGCCGGTCATCGCCGAGCCGGAGAGCGGCAGCGTCAGCATGCGGCCGCCGAGGCCCTGGTCGGTGAGCACCGAGCGGCGATCCTCGACGCCGTCGGGACGCGACACGATCAGCGTCATCGGCACGCCGGCGGCCTTGCCGCTGCGATCGCGCACGAGCGCCGTCAGGTGAACGTCCTCGCCCGGCCGGTAAACGCCGCGCTCGGTGTAGAGATAGCCATCGATCGCGCCGGCCGGATCCCGGCCTTTGACGCCGCGGTCGGAAAGGTCGAAGGCCGACGTGGTGAGGTCGAGGAACCCGTACTGGCCGGAGCCTTCGCCCTCCGCGACCAGGATCGCCGGCTCCAGCCCGCCTTCGCCGCGCGCAAGGCCGGGTTCGAAGCGCACGTAGCCGCTGGCATCGGACTTGCCTTCCGCAAGCACCTCGTTGTTCCGCGCCACCAGCCGCACGCTCGCGCCGCGGATCGGCTCGGTCGTTGCCAGCGAGCGCACGAAGGCATGGATGCCGGTATCGCCCGTCATCGCGGTGAGACCGAGGTCGGAAACGACGAACCACTGTGTCGCGTACCCCTCTCCCTCGTCCCGCTTCCCGATTTCGGGCTTCGCGATCATCGCGTAGACGCCGGGCTGCAGCAGCCCGACCGCATCGCTGACTGGCACCGCCGTTGTCACGTCCTCGTTGAGCTTGGCCGCGACCTCGAGCACGCCCGAATAGACGCGAGCGCCCGTCTTGTTGCGGATCGTCTCGACGTCGTAGCTCGAGAGCTGGCGCTGCAGATCGCCGTCGGCCAGCACCGAGACGAGCCCGCGATCGCCGACCCGGTAGATCTCGACCGCGATCTTCTCCGCATTGACGCTGACGATGGGGATGCCCTGCTGTCCGCGCGACGGCAGTACGTAGCTCTTGCCGGTGACACGCACCGACGGCGAGCGATCGCGCACATACACCGCGATCTCCGCCTGCTTCAGCAGAGTCTCACCGATGTCGGACGGCAGCCCAGCGCGCACCAGCACTTCATAGCGCTTGCCGTGCGCAAGCCCCTCGACGCAGAGCTGACGGTCCTCACCGCTGACGCCGGCCGGGTCGCGGCCGTCGACAGAGACGAACTTGCCAAGCGAGGTCTCGCCCCGCTGCAGGCGCTCCGAGAACTGGATGCAGAGCCGCGGCTCCGCCGAATCGCTTTCGATCGTATAGTCGAGCAGCCGGAAGCCGCGCTCGTTGCGCAAGCCTTCGTAGGTGCGCCTGACATCGGCGTTCTCGACGAGATCGAGGCTTGTCTTCAGTGCATCGATCGCAGGTCGCCAGTACGAGCGCCGCTTGAGCGCGTCGGAGAGCACGACGAGCGCACGTGCCTTGACCGCCGGCGTCTCCGCGCGCTGGTAGCCGAGATAGGCCGCCGCACTGGCGTTGAGCGGTAGCTCATAGCGCTCCGAGCCGACTTTCGGGTCCGGGGCGACGACCAGCAGCGCGCGCGCCAGTCCGATCCAGGCTTCCGGGTCGTTCTCGTTGCCGACGACCGCGCTGCCGAACTGGCGCGCTGCGCCGCGCGGGTTGGCGCCCAGCATCCTCTCCGCAGCGGCGCGCGCGTCCGCGCCTTTGCGCACTGGGTCGGCGGCGATATTGGCCTTGAGCCAGCTCTGATAGCGCTGCGCGTCCTTGGCGAGGCCCTGATGGGCAAAGCCGCCGCCTTGTGCGAAGGCCAGACTTGGGAGCAGGGTCATCAGCGAGAGGAGCAGGATGCGGAGCATGGTCGTCCCCATTCTCAATCTCGCGGCGTCCGCCATCGGCGAACCGCCCGCAACGGCCGCAAGCCGAGTCGTCGGCTCTCTCGCGCACAATTGACCAAATGCGCCGCGGCGAACAGGGCTCCTGTCCGCCGGCTTATCCGACAAGTGGGGGGAATTGCGTTCAATTTCCGGCAACTGCCGGTTGGCCACCAGCGGTCAGCGCCGGACAGCTCGGATCGGAGGTCAGCGCGGCTCGGCCGTCGACCGCGCCGGTCGGCTGAGAGGCTCCTCAGCGATCGCGCCGAGATGTGTGGCGCCGGCCTCCGCCTCGGCCGCGAGCCGCTCGCGCGTGCGCCGGGGCACCGGCGACGACACCCGCCAGATCCGTTCGAAGGATGCGATCGCGCGCAACGCCTTGCCGCGCCCGTCGGCCGAATAGGCCTCGTAGGCATCCCGCTTCAGCGGATCGCGGCGCATGCAGTCGCCGATCCAGCTCGTCCGCGAGCCGAGCACGAGCTGCTCGTGCGCATCGAGCAGGCGCGGATCGCGCACGAGTCTGACATCAGCGGTGAACAGAGGTAGCGCCGGAATGCCGGCAGTGCTGCTCGGGTCAGCTGTCTCGAGCGTTGTGAAGATCACGCGGATCGGGAGCTGCAGCCGCTTGGCACGGGCGAACTCGCAGACGACTCGCGCGACCGGGCTGTCCGGCGAGCGCGCCAGCAGCAGGCAGGCGCCGGCGTCTCCGGCGGCCGGCCCGGCCTCGACCCCGGCAAGGTGCGATTCTATGAACTGGCGGAGCCCGCGCTCCTTCTGCTCACGTTTGGCAGCATCGTTTGCAGGGGAGCTGTCTGAGCGCATCTGCCTGGTCCCTCGAATGCCCGGCCGGAGCTGGCCACGACGCGGCGTGCTTTGTTGTTGCAGTCATCGATTAACAGCCGCCGCGGTTAAATTAGTCTTGCCGCATGCCCGGATTTTGACGGCCACCATTTGATCAACCGCGGGGCAGCGGTGCCAGGGGAGAACTGCGCTCCGGCGCGGCCGCGGCCGGGGGTCGTTCGACTGCTGTCATATGCCCGATGTTAGCAGTGCGTTTGCCATGCCGATCGATTTGGGCGGCCTTCGAGAGCGGCCGGAAAGCTCTGTCGACTAGGCTCGGTGGAAAAGGCTCTCAATGCCTTGTCTGGGAGGAAAAAATGAAGACGACGATTACGGTAGCGCTCGCGACCGTCGTCCCGGGCGGACTGATTATCCTGGGCGCCATTTTCCTGTGGCACATGCTGGTGCACCACCGCGGTGGTGCCAAGGTTCCGGCGCTGGCGGTGCCTGTCGCGCTGAAGTTCGTGCGTAACAGGGCTACCGCAGTATCCCGTACTCACTGAACGGAATCACTGCAAGCGTGTCGCCGGCCCTGACCTGGCCTACGTCCTCCGGCACCTCGATCAGGCAGTCGGCCGCGCGCAGTCCCGAGATCAGCCCCGAGCTGTCGCGTTCGAATTTTTCGACGCCCAGGCCGTCGCCGGCTTCGCGCAGCATCCCGCGCCAGAACTCCCGCCTGCCGGTCTTTCGCGTGCGGACGTCGAACATTGCCCGGGCCTGCAGCCGCCGGGGCTCGGGCCACGGCGCGCCGCCGAGCTGGTGCAGCAGCGGCCACACATAGATGAGGAAGCAAACGAAGGCCGCAGCCGGGTTGCCGGGCAGCCCGATCACGACTGTGTCGGATACCTGACCGAACATCATCGGCCGCCCCGGCTTGACGGCGACCTGCCAGAAGTGCCGAGAGCCGAGGTCTGTGAGGGCGCCGGCGATGTAATCCTCCTCGCCGCGGCTCGCGCCACCCGAGGTCAGAACCACATCGAAATTGTGCGCCGCATCCTTGAGCCGCTGCGCGACCTCGCCGGCCCGGTCCGGCCACACGCCGAGGTCCGTCGTCTCTGCACCGGCGAGGCGGGCCAGCGCCAGCAGCATCGGCGCGTTGGCGTCGAACACCGACCCGTGCCCCGCCGCGCCGCGACCGGGCCTGACGATTTCGTCTCCCGTCGAGCATATCGCCGTCCGCAGCCGCTTGAAGCAGGTAACCTCTGCCGCCCCGATCGAGGCGAGCGCGGCGAGGTCCTGCGGCCGCAGCAAGTGCCCTGCGGCGAATAGCGTCTCGCCCTGCTTCAGGTCCTCGCCGGCATGACGCACGTTGGCGCCGGACCTGATTCCGGCCGGAATGCGCACGGCTGATGACCCGTCCGCAGCGGCAAGCTCCTCGCAGTCCTCCTGCATCGCTACGGAATCGAGGCCCGGCGGCAGAACGGCGCCGGTGAAGATCCGCACCGCTTGGCGCGGAGGAAGCTTCCCAATGATTGGTTTGCCCGCCGCCGCGCGTCCGGCGACGGCAAGCTGGACACCGTGCTCGGTGTCGTAGTCGTGTGCCGCAAACGCGTAGCCGTCGACGGCAGCATTGGTGTGGTTGGGCACCGGATTCTCTGCCGCTGGCGGAACGGCAACGATCCGCCCCAGCGCCGCCTCCAGGGCAACGCGCTCCGTGCCCACGATCGGGCCCGTCCGGCGCCTCAACTCCTCGATCGCCGCAGCGTGGCTGATGGAGGGGCGCTCGGAGCGAAAGCAATCGTCGATGAGCTTGCCGGGCATGGCCGGCAGCTTACACCAAGCGACGGCAAATCGGTCGGCTCGCGCAAGACGAGCCGTTTGCCGCGAGACCCGGCGCGAAAATCAAAGGCGTGGGATGCGTATGCTGCCGTTCGGCGTCAAAACGTATTGAGCAGCATGAAAAGACCGACACCCAAAGCCGGCGCAAGCAAACTAGCCAGCACCATTACAACGAATGGCTTAACCACCACGACACTACCCCGCTTACAACGCCGCATTCACGGCATGCAC
>JBIOVC010000028.1:0-2129 GCA_044867545.1 Hyphomicrobiaceae bacterium
CGGGTCCGATCAAGTCCAATCAGACCCGGCCGATCCACCAGCCGGCTCCGTCATTCGTCGATCAGGCGACCGAGCCCGAGGTGCTGGTCACCGGCATCAAGGTCGTCGATCTGCTGGCACCCTATGCGAAGGGCGGCAAGATCGGCCTGTTCGGCGGCGCCGGCGTCGGCAAGACCGTGCTGATCCAGGAGCTGATCAACAACGTCGCCAAGGCGCACGGCGGCTACTCGGTGTTCGCCGGCGTCGGCGAGCGCACGCGCGAGGGCAACGACCTCTACCACGAGATGATCGAATCGGGCGTCAACAAGGACCCCAAGGAGAACAACGGCTCGGCGGCAGGCTCCAAGTGCGCGCTGGTCTACGGGCAGATGAACGAGCCGCCGGGCGCGCGTGCCCGCGTCGGCCTCTCCGGCCTGACGGTGGCGGAATACTTCCGCGACCAGGGTCAGGACGTGCTGTTCTTCGTCGACAACATCTTCCGCTTCACTCAAGCCGGGTCCGAGGTGTCGGCACTGCTGGGCCGCATTCCTTCCGCGGTCGGCTACCAGCCGACGCTTGCGACGGACATGGGCGCCCTGCAGGAGCGCATCACCACCACGCAGAAGGGCTCGATCACCTCGGTGCAGGCGATCTACGTGCCGGCCGACGACCTGACCGACCCGGCGCCCGCAACCTCGTTCGCCCACCTCGACGCAACGACGGTGCTGTCGCGCGCCATCTCCGAGAAGGGCATCTATCCGGCCGTCGATCCGCTCGACTCGACATCGCGCGTTCTCGACCCGCGGGTGGTGGGCGAGCAGCACTACCAGGTCGCGCGCCGGGTCCAGCAGATCCTGCAGCGCTACAAATCATTGCAGGACATCATTGCGATCCTTGGCATGGACGAGCTCTCCGAGGACGACAAGATGACGGTCGCCAGGGCGCGCAAGATCGAGCGCTTCCTGTCGCAGCCGTTCCATGTGGCCGAGGTCTTTACCGGGACCCCGGGCGTATTCGTGCAGATCGCCGATACCATCAAGGGCTTCAAGGGGTTGTGCGAGGGCGACTACGATCATCTGCCTGAGCAGGCGTTCTACATGGTGGGTACGATCGAGCAGGCGGTGGCAAAGGCGGAGAAGCTGGCAGAGGCAGCGTAATACCTAGTGTGATGATCGAGAAATTCGCCGGTGCTCGCGGCTTCCTTGTGAGCGAATTTCTCGATCTGAATCACACTAGAAAACTCTATGATTCTAATGTCCCTTATGATTCCGAAGTTCGCTCGGGAACCTGGCATCGAGCACAGGCGAACTTGCGGATAGGGACACGAGCGAGAGGGCTGAGGGCATGGGCGAAAGCGGAAACGGGGTGCCGGCCGGGGATGCGGGCCGTTTCGGCACTTGCTGCGGGGAACTGAAGGAGGCGCTTGCCGGCGAGGACTTCGAGCCGCTCATCACGGTCGGCGACGACGGAGTGCTCTACATGTCCGTCGGGCTGATCGAGATCGAGGGCGAGGAGCCCGCCATGGTCGATCATCCGCTGTTCTACTGTCCGTTCTGCGGCGGCAAGTTGCAGACCCCGGATGAGGTGAGGGCCAAGGCGAAAGAGCTGGAAGCGGTTTCCGAGCAGGTGTAGCAGGCCGGGCAGCCCGCGCGGCGATCCAGGCAATCATGTAAACGGCAGGCGATGGCGAGCACGTTCAAGTTCGAGCTGGTGATCCCGGAGCGCATCCTGTTGTCGGAGGATGCGGAGTATGTGGTCGTGCCGGGCAGCGAGGGCGACTTCACCGTGCTCGCCGAACATGCGCCGGTGATGTCGACGCTGAGACCCGGCCTGATCGACGCGAAGCTGCCGGCCGGGCAGAAACGGTTGTTCGTCAAGGCAGGCTTTGCCGAGGTCGGGCCGGAGGGGCTCACTGTGCTTGCCGAGCACGCGCTCGACTTGGCGGAGCTTGATCAGCAGAAGCTTGCAGCCGAGATCGCCACAGCGGAGGCCGAGCTTGCGGCTGCCAAGGACGAGCGCGCGACGGCGCACGCGGGCGCCGTGATCGATCGTCTCAAGTCGCTGCAGGGCCAGCTCCGCGCCTGAGCGGATCGCGAGCGGGCCGGCGGATTGGTCGAGTTGTCCGCTTTCCGGGCCAGATGCGGGCCGGT
>JBIOVC010000029.1:0-4434 GCA_044867545.1 Hyphomicrobiaceae bacterium
GGTCGTATTCGCCGTAGTCGTTGGTCGTGACGGCTTGGAAGACCCGATCGGCCAGTTGGATCGGATCGGGCACCGCTTTGCCCGCGAGTGCACCGAGGTCGCGGCAGGCTTGGCGAAAGACGTCACCAACGTCGCCGTAGCTGTCGTCGACGCGGTTCAGGATCGGCTCGGCCAGATCCATGAACCGCCACATCAAGTCGAGCGCCAGATCGGGGCGGGTCTCCGCTACCTTGGTCGCGATCATCTCCCGTTGGAGATCGATGTCCTTTACGAAGCTTCGCCGTTTCTGCCAATCGATAAAGGATCGAGCGCTCCGCAACGCGGCAAGCCGCTTGGTAATGTCGGCCGCGATCGCCTCCGCGCCGACCTCACCGGCCAGCTCCAAGCGCAGTCGTCGTTTGATCGCAGCATCTTCCTCGCCGAACTCGAGCAGGAGCTCGGCCAGCCGTCGTGCGCCAAGGCCTTCAAGGTTTGCGAGATTAACGGTTTTCCTCGCTCCCACGGCCGCTAAGCTCTCCAAAGTCCTTCGAAGCGATAGCCAGCGACGCGGGTGTAGCGGACCGTGTGCTTGGGATCGCGGTGGCCGAGGTAGTCTTGGATGAGCCGCAGATCGTAGCCGCGGTTGGCGAGGGCGAAGCCGCAGGAGTGACGTAGCATGTGTGGGTTAACCGGCGGCAGCGCAGCGCGAGCCGAGGCTTGGGCGAGCAGATGGTTTACCGCCTGGCGAGTCATCTGGGCGCCCCGCTCGGAGACGAACAGCCAGGGCAACTCGTCATTGCGCGTTGCGAGATAGCGTTTGGCCGCCCTGAGTTCGTCGCCGGCCATCGGCTGCTCGACCGAGAGACCGTTCTTCAGTCGCCGCACCCACAGCCGCGAGGCTGTGAGGTCGACCTCGTCGCGCCTGATCGCGACGGCCTCGCTCACCCGCAGCGCATGGCGGAACATCATCAGGATCAGCAGGCGATCGCGAATGCCGTGCCGCCCAACTTTGGCGGCGTCAAGCAGACGGCCGAGTCGCCTGCCGTCAGAAAGTCCTTGTGCCGCTCGTGCAGATCAGCGGCTTCGACGTGACCGCCTGCCGCCCAACTCTTTACATTTCGCCGGCCGGCTGACCTTCTCGCCATGGCGCGATCTCCTTGACGCCCCGAGACCCTCACAGGTGCACTCTTTACAAAATGCGCCTTCTGTAAAGAGTCGCCGCGGCTCATGCGGCTTGCCTGATCTCGAGATCGAGCCGGTGGTCCATGTCGAGGTCGAAGGCACCGTAGGGCGAGACGTGCCCCCAGACCAGCGGCGTCAGCCCGCGCATGTCGGCCTCGGTCATGCGCGCCCGCCAGGCAGGGTCTGCCAGCACGCGCTGGAGCATGAGCGTGTTGACGTAGACGAGGCACGACTGGAGCAGGTGGAGGGCCGCGACCGAGGCCAGCCGGTCGTCGACGCGGCTGCCCGCCACCTCGCCGCCGCGGCCGAAGAAGATGAAGCCGTTGGCCGAGTTCCAGGTCTCCACCACGTTCAGCCCCTCGTTAACCTCGCGCCTGAGCCGCTCGTCGCGAAGGTAGCGGCAAAGGAAGACCGTCTTCATCGCCTTGCCCAGCTCGGCGAGCGCCCGGTAGGTCGGGTGCTGGACGTTGCTCCTCGTGAACCGCCGCATGATGGTTTCCGGGTCGGCGGTGCGCTCGATGAGCGCGGTGCCGTAGCGCACCATCTCGTCGTACTGCTGCTCGATCAGCTCCCAGTCGATCGACCGCGTCAGGATACACGACAGGTTCGCGTAGGCACCCGCCACCCCGGCCTCCGGCAAGTAGAGCCGCTGGGCGGCGATGTTCTTCAGCCTTGGCAGCAGCTGAAAGCCGAGGAGCTTGCAGAAAGCGAACGCCACCTCGCTTTGCCCGTGGCTGTCGACGTAGGTTCGGTCAATCTCGGCGTCGGTGTCATGCCTGAGCACCCCTTCGATCATCGAGGCGACCTCGGACGACGAGCAGCGCTTGAGCGAGGAGTGGATGCACACCGAGCCTGTGTCGACGTGCCAGTAGATCATCACCCCTCTTCCGCCGTAGCGGGCGTGCCACTCGGTCATGAGGTTCAGGTCGAGCGCGCCAAAGTGAGTGGAGTCGGCCGCGCACGCGGTCGTGCCCTCGCCCCAGAGCGCCGGATCACGGACGGCGAGG
The DNA here is from genome assembly GCA_044867545.1 of Hyphomicrobiaceae bacterium. Taxonomy (GTDB): domain Bacteria; phylum Pseudomonadota; class Alphaproteobacteria; order Rhizobiales; family Hyphomicrobiaceae; genus DATLZB01. The sequence goes on from JBIOVC010000029.1 coordinate 2,169, forward strand.
GTGGCATTCACCACGCGGCGCGTTGCGTCGCGCAAGGAGTCGGTATCGACGTAGCGCCTTCGGGTGTGCAGCAGTTCCTTGTAGGAAAAGCCGTGATCGCCGACCGCCAGGCGCTTCAGGCCGGCGTTGGTGCCGAGCCCGTAGAGACAGAGGAGAAGCCGGCGTCGGACCTCCTCTCTGTCGGTCGCTTCGCGCGAGGCCGCGGTCGAGAACGCGTCGGTGAAGCGAATGCGGAGATCGGCTTCCTTGAGGATGTCGAGCAGCCCCGTCATCGGCCAGCGGCGGCCCAGCTCGGCCCGCACTGCTTCCAGGCTCGGCGGCTCGGGCTGCGGCTCGAGCGGTGTGATCGAGATCGGATGCCGGCGCCATGGCTTGAGTCGCACCTGCGAGTTGCGCGGCATGGTGCGGTTCAGCTCGGCCAAGGCCTCGGTCATCTCCGCCTTGGCGACTGCCGTGAACGCCTGCGCGTCCGTCGGCAGCCCGAGCCGCTCGTAGCAGCCGGCTTTGCGCTCTGCGAAGTCGGCGGGCAGGTCGTCGTCGGGGTTGCGGAAGCGGTGTGCGCCTTCGACCCAAACTTCCTTGCAGCGCAGCTTCTCGCGCAGCGTCTGGAGGATGCAGATCTCGTAGTTGATGCGGTTGATTCGCGTGCTGCCGTCGGGCGCCTCCTCGATAATGATGTCGCGCCACTTCGGCCGCACGACCCCCTCGATTGGCACCTCGTCGCAGCTGAAATGCTGCCGTCCCTCGCCTTCGGCCGCGCGCACGCGTTCCAATGCCTCGATGAGCGGCCGGTGCGCCCCGTTATTCGAACGGAAGTCGAGAGCGGCGAGCAGCTTCGGCATCATGCGCCGGTAGTAGGAGCCGTAGGACGCGCGCACCGCGGTGTGGACGCGGCGCGCTGGTGTCGTGCCGGCGGCGAGCGCCTCCTTGACCAGCGAGTGGAAGGTGCGCTCGTCGACAACCGGGAAGATCACCTCGCGCACCACGCCGTCGGGCGCTTCGGTGACGGCAGATGCCACCTTGAACAGGATGCCGGTCTTGCCGCGCACCGTGCGCGCTTCCTCGATTAGTTCAGCCACGACCTTGCGCTCCGCCCTCACCGTGATCCGGTGGGTGATGGCGATGAGCAGTTCCACCAGTCCGTCCACGATCTCCGCTTCGCGTGGCAGCACCCAGGTAGCGAGCAGCGGCAACCGGATGCGCGTCGGGTGCCGCCGCAGCTCCCACGCGCTCTCGACCGCCGCGCGCCGGCGCAGCCGCTTGGCCGCGTCAGGATGAAGGCCGGAGAGCAGGTCGCGCGGCAAACCTGTGCCACGCACCAAAGCGAGCTTGTCGATCTCGGCCAAGAGACTGTCGAGCCCGACCTTGCCGGGATCGGCCGACAGGCGGGTATAGGGCGTACCCGTGCCGTCGTCTGTGAGCAGCGCATCGAGACGCTCGCGCGCGGTGTCGTCCAGGCGACCGGCGATCATCGCCAGAATTGCATCATCATGCGCGGCACGCGCCGAGCGCACCAAGCGGTCGAACCGGTAGCCGCCGGGACGCAAAATCCGCTCGCGCGCGAACCAGCTGGCGACAGCTTCCTCCAGTGCCAATGGAGCAGGCTCAGCGGGTAGGCAGTCGGCGAGCAGCCAGGCGCGGAATGCGGCCTCTTCCTCTTCGCCAAATTCGCGCACCGCCAGGTGGGCGAGCACCAAGCGACGGTGCCGACGCCCGGAGCGACCTGCGAAGTCATAGCCTTCGAGGATTTCGGCGGAAACGCCAATTTGACGGGCGAGATGCTCGACAACGGCGGGTGCGAGATCCGCCTCGACCTCGGGAAAGCGTGCGTGTTCTCGCCAGAAGGCGAGCTGGCACATCAGGCCGAGCTTCGCCTGCTCCCCGTGGTCAACCGTGAGCCTGAGGTCGTCGGCAGAAAGCGTCCAGCGTTCGGCGAGTTCGTCCGTCGACCACAGCCGCTTCATTGACATGCCCCTGACTTAGCCGCGACGGTACGAGGCTAACCCGGATCAGAAGAGCGGCGAAGCTATATGGCCAAAACGCACAGCTTCGCGGTCTCGGGGCCTACCTCGTAGTTCTCGCCTGCGCCTACGCCCGGCTGACCATGGAGGAGCTCGGTCAGCTCGCCGGACGGATCTACGACATCCCGGCTACATTCCGCACTGAGGATGTCCTCCATCCTCTGCGGCGTTTCATCATCGGAACAGGCAGGCGGCAGCCGGATCAAGATGCCGGCTATATCCTAAGCCACCCGAAGTTCGGCGAG
>JBIOVC010000030.1:0-5213 GCA_044867545.1 Hyphomicrobiaceae bacterium
CCTCCCGCTGGCTGGCAGACCTGAACTGCGGCGGCCCGGGCATGATCTGACGTAGCAAACTCCGGTTTGCCGCGCTCTCCTTCACGGGCGGCGAGAACCTGAGCGCCGCGTTCGGCACCAGCAGGGCATCCGGGATCTCCGTCACCCGGATCTCGGCCGTGGCCGTCATGCCGGGTCTCAGCAGCAGCTCGGAGTTGTCGATGTCGAGCACCGCCTTGTAGGTGACCACGCCTTGGATCGTCTCGGAGGCGAACCGCACGTCGCGAATGGTGGCCGGGAACTTGCGGTCGGGAAAGGCGTCGACGCCGAATGTCGCGTTCTGACCGGCCTTCACCTTGCCGACATCGGCCTCATCGACGTCGACTTGCAGCTCCATCTGCTTCAGGTCCTCCGCGATCGAGAACAGCACCGGCGCCTGCAGGGACGAGGCCACCGTCTGGCCCGGGTCCACGTTGCGCGTCAGCACGACGCCGTTGATCGGCGAGCGGATGCTGGCTTTGGCGAGGTTGGTCTCATTGAGCTGAAGGTCCGCCTCGGCCACGCCGACATCGGCGCGCGCGCTTGCCAGCAGAGCGACCGCCCGGTGATGCGCCGCCTGCGCCTGCTCGAGCGCTTGTATCGAGCCGGCCTTTGTGCTGACGAGCGCCTTCCTGCGCTCGAGCTCCTGCTCCCTCTCGACCACTGTCGCCTCCGCCTCGGCCACTCTGGCCTTGGCCGCAGCGAGCTTGGCACGCGAGCTATCGACGGTTGCCTTCAGCTTGTCGGTATCGAGCTCCGCGAGCGTCTGGCCGGCAGTTACCACCGAATTGTAATCGACGAGAACCCTTCGGACCGTCCCCGACAACTCACTCGACACATCGACCTGATTGGTCGGCTGGACCGAGCCCGTCGCGGTGACGAGGACGACGAGATTGCCTCGCGTCACCGGCTCCGTGACATAGCGAACGCCATTGCTGCTGCCTTCGAACGCCCAGATGACGCCCACGATCAGCAACAGAGCGAGCGCGCCCGCGCCCCACCGCACCGTCCGGTGCTGCCACCAGCCCGGCGTGGAGGTCGCGGCCTTGCCGAGGATCTCCTCGATCTCCAGCCGCTGACGAGGCTTGATCGGCTTGTTCACGTACTGCCCGTCCTGATGCTGCCGCCCCGATACACACTTGGCCCGGCGCCGGAGGACACGCGTTGACCCGCATCAAGCCGAGTGCGGCCAGCCAATAGCAGATACGCCGATGCGGCCAGATTTCCGTCGTGTGAAGAACTGTTTCCGCGCCGGCAGACGGCGCGGAAGCCCGCCGAGCCGAGCGCGGCAAATCATCTCAATGGGTGGGCGTTAGCGGCTGAGACCGCCCGAACGCTCAATGAAGCCCGTCACCGTCGCGACCCCTTCGCCCGTCCGCAGGTTGGTGAATACGAAGGGACGCGCCCCCCGCATGCGCTTCGTGTCGGCCTCCATCACCGCGAGGCTCGCGCCGACGTGCGGGGCAAGGTCGATCTTGTTGATCACCAGCAGATCGGAGCGGATGATGCCGGGCCCGCCCTTGCGCGGGATCTTCTCACCCTGGGCGACGTCGATCACGTAGATGGTGAGATCAGCCAGCTCGGGCGAGAACGTCGCAGTCAGGTTGTCCCCACCGGATTCGATCAGCACGATGTCGAGGTCCGGGAACTTGGTCGTCATCGTCTCGACCGCCGCGAGGTTGATCGAGCAGTCCTCTCGGATCGCGGTATGCGGGCAGCCCCCCGTCTCCACCCCCATGATGCGCTCGGGGGCGAGCGCGCCGGCCCTGAGTAGGATCTCGGCGTCCTCCTTCGTATAGATGTCGTTGGTGATCGCGCAGATGTCGTAGCGGTCGCGAAAGCTTCGGCATAGCGCCTCGACCAGCGCCGTCTTGCCCGATCCGACCGGACCGCCGATGCCGACCCGCAGCGCCTTGCTCGCCGTGCTCATGTCCGGAACAGCCTCGCCGCCTGGGTCTCGTGCTGGATCGCGGCGAGATCGGAGGCGAACGTCGCGCTGCCGAGGTCGTCGAGCTCCGAGCTTGCCGCGGTGTGCGCCGCCGCCTCGATCGCGGGAATGAGCTCCGCCAGCACAGCCTGCCCGTCCGTATGCCCGATCAGTGACAGGCGCAAAGCGGCGGAGACGAGGTTCGACGCGACCGCGAGCGCATAGGCGTTGAGCGCAGGCGCGAGCGCGATGCCGTGCCCCGATGCAGCGACGCCCACTGCGACCGGATAGGCGACCTCCCCGGGCCACACCGTCTTCAGCCGCTCGATCGCCGCGCACGGCCAGCTTGCGCGGATCGCCGCGACGAACGCCTGGCCCTGGCCGACCGCTTCGAGCCGCCGCTCGGTGGAGGTCTGCAGTGCAACGGCAAGCCCTGCGATCTCTGCGAGCCGCGCCTCGTCGCCCGCCCGGCTCGCACGCCATGCAGACGCGAGCAGGATCAGGTCGTTGCGGACCGAGCCGACCTTGACGAGATCGGCAATCCAGTCGGTTAGCGTCGCGCGATCCTTGACGCTTCCCCGCTCTGCTGCGCGCTCCAGCCCGTGGCTGTAGGCGAACGCGCCGACCGGGAACGACGGTGACAGCCAGACGAACAGCGCCGCCGGGAACGCGCCGTTCGCCCGGCCTTGAGCCGCAAGCAGGAACGGATCAGCGTTCATGACTAGGGCTGTGGGTGTGGCCGGAATAGGCGCCGCTCTCGGGCTCGAACGGCCGGCGGACGCGCCGCACCTGCGCGCCGAGCCCTACCAGCATGTCTTCGAGCACGTGATCGGCCGCAATGTAGATCGCCTCGCCGGTGATCTCGGCTGCCGTGTGCCGGTTGCCGAGATGCCACGCGATCTGCGCCAGCCGGGGCTGGTCCGCCGCGCGTATCTCCAGCAGGTCCTCCGGCGCGGCGCGGACGGCGACGCGACCTCCGCCATCCAACTCGAGCGCGTCCCCATCGAGGATGCGGGAGACATGGGCCAAGTCGAGCATCAGCTCGCGCCCGCTGTCGGTGGTGAGCAGGCAGCGCCGCCGCCGTCGCGAATGGTGATCGAGCGTGATGACGTCGGAGGCAGCTGCCGCGCCGAAGCCGCCTCTGCGGCAAATCCCGACGGCTCGCAGTACCGGCACATCTGAGGTCGACAACGGCGCGCTCAAACCCCGTTCCTCACTTGAGAACAGCAACTTAGAACAGGAAGTACCGCTGCGCCATCGGCAGCTCTTTCGCAGGCTCGCACACCAGCAGCTCGCCGTCGGCGCGGACAGCATAGGTCTCCGGGTCGATCTCGATCTTCGGCGTCGCCCCGTTGAGCACCATGCTCGCCTTGGAGATGCCGCCGCGCACGTTCTCTACCGCCACTAGGGCTTTCGCGAGCCCCCATTTCTCGCCAAGCCCGCGGCCCACCGCCGCCTTCGATACGAACGTCAGCGAGGTCTGGGCGACCGCCCCGCCGAAGGCTCCGAACATCGGCCGGTAGTGCACCGGCTGCGGCGTCGGGATCGAGGCGTTGGGATCGCCCATCGCGGCGGCCGCGATCGCTCCGCCCTTGATGATGAGATCGGGCTTCGTCCCGAAGAACGCCGGCGACCACAGCACGAGATCCGCGAGCTTGCCGACCCCGACCGAGCCGATGTGCTTGGAGACGCCGTGTGCGATCGCCGGATTGATCGTGTACTTCGCCACGTACCGCCGCACCCGGAAGTTATCGTTGCCGGCGCCCTTCTCCTCCGGCAGCGGCCCGCGCTGGATCTTCATCTTGTGCGCGGTCTGCCAGGTGCGGGTGACGACCTCGCCGACCCGGCCCATCGCCTGGCTGTCGGACGACATCATCGAGAGCGCGCCGAGGTCGTGCAGGATGTCCTCCGCCGCGATCGTCTCCTTGCGGATGCGGCTCTCGGCGAAGGCCAGGTCCTCGGGGATCGCGCTGTCGAGATGGTGGCACACCATCAGCATGTCGAGGTGCTCGTCCAGCGTGTTGACCGTGAACGGGCGCGTCGGGTTTGTCGACGACGGAAGCACGTTCGGGAGCCCCGCCACCTTCATGATATCGGGCGCGTGCCCGCCTCCGGCACCCTCAGTGTGGAACGCATGGATCGTGCGGCCTTTGAAGGCCGCGATCGTGTCCTCCACGAACCCGCTCTCGTTCAAGGTGTCGGTGTGGATCATCACCTGCACGTCGTGGGCGTCGCCGACGCCGAGGCAGCAGTCGATGGCCGCGGGTGTGGTGCCCCAGTCCTCGTGCAGCTTCAGGGCGCAGGCGCCGGCCGCGACCTGCTCCTCGAGTGCAGCAGGCTGCGCGGCGTTGCCCTTGCCGGCAAAGCCCAGGTTCATCGGGAACGCGTCAGCCGCGCGGATCATGGTCTCGAGATGAAACGGTCCCGGCGTGCAGGTCGTCGCATTCGTGCCGGTCGCGGGCCCCGTGCCGCCGCCGAGCATCGAGGTGACGCCCGACATCAGCGCTTCCTCGATCAGCTGCGGACAGATGAAGTGGATGTGCGTGTCGAAGCCGCCGGCGGTCAGGATCTTGCCTTCGCCAGCGATCACCTCCGTGCCCGGCCCGACGACAATGGTGACGCCGGGCTGGATGTCGGGATTGCCGGCCTTGCCGATCGCCGCGATCCGCCCGCCCTTCAAGCCGACGTCGGCTTTGACGATGCCCCAGTGATCGACGATCAGCGCATTCGTAATGACCGTATCGACGGCGCCCTTCTCATTGGTGACCTGGCTCTGGCCCATGCCGTCGCGGATCACCTTGCCGCCGCCGAACTTCACCTCCTCGCCGTAGATCGTGAAGTCCTTCTCGACCTCGATCACAAGGGCAGTATCGGCGAGCCGCACCTTGTCGCCGGTCGTCGGCCCAAACATGTCGGCATAGGCCGCGCGGGAAATCTTCGATGGCATGCCAAGCCCCCCGGAAATGAATGTACTGAGATCGGATCAGAGCTTGCCCATGACCCGTTGCCGGAAACCGTAGACCTCGCGCGCGCCAGCGAGCGGCACCAGCGCGACCTCGCGCGTCTGGCCGGGCTCGAAGCGGACGGCGCTGCCCGCCGGAATGTCGAGCCTGAAGCCGCGCGCCCGCTCGCGGTCGAACGACAGCGCTGGGTTCGTCTCGTAGAAATGGTAGTGGCTGCCGACCTGGATCGGCCGGTCTCCGGTGTTCGCGACGCTGAGTTTCAGTTGCGTCCGGCCTTCGTTGAGCACGATCTCGCCGTCTGCCGG
>JBIOVC010000031.1:0-2320 GCA_044867545.1 Hyphomicrobiaceae bacterium
GCCGGTCGGGAGGAAGCGCAATGGACATCACTGTCGGCCGCAAGGCGATCGAGCAGGCTTCGAAAGAGCTCTCCAACTGGGGCCGGTGGGGCAAGGACGACCAGATCGGCACGCTCAATCTCGTCACACCGGCCGACATCGTCGCCGCGGCCAAGCTGATCAAGAGGGGCCAAGTGTTTGCGCTCGGCATCCCGCTCGACCGCGACGGGCCGCAGACCGGGCTGTTCGGCGGCCGCTTCAACCCGATCCACCAGATGCTCGCGACCGGCACCGACGCCATCGCCGGCCAGCAGGACTGGAACCGCATCCGCTATGCCGACGACACCTTGAACCTGTGCGTGCAGGGCGCCACCCACTGGGATGCGCTCGGGCACATCTTCTATGAGGACAAGGCCTACAACGGGCACGACGCCAAGCTGATCGACTCACGCGGCCTTTCCGTGCTCGGCATCGAGCACTCCAAGTCGAAGATGAACGGCCGCGGCGTGCTACTCGACATCGCCCGCTTCCGCGGCGTTCCGTGGCTCCAGGACGGCGAAGGCATCTCCAACGACGAGCTCGACGCCTGCGCCAAGGCGCAAGGGGTGGAGGTGCGGCGTGCCGATTTCGTCATCGTCCGCACCGGCCAGATGGAGCGCTGCCTCGCGGAGAAGAAATGGGGCGGCTATGCCGGCGGCGATGCGCCGGGCGTCAAGTTCGAGAACTGCTACTGGTGCCACAGACACGAGATCGCGGCGATCTGCTCGGACACCTGGGGCGTCGAGGTCAGGCCCAACGAGACGACGGAGGCCAACCAGCCCTGGCACTGGGTCGTGATCCCGGCGATGGGGCTCTGCATGGGCGAGATCTTCTACTTGAAGGAGCTCGCCGAGGACTGCGCGAAGGACAAGGTCTACGAGTTCTTCTTCTGCGGGCCGCCGCTCATCATCACCGGCGGCACCGGCTCGCCGATCAACCCGCAGGCGATCAAGTAGGCCGCAACATCGAAGGCTCCATCAGCGCGGTCTCGGAGAGCACGCGCTCGGCGAGGCGCGGGTCGGCATAGGCGCGGGGGTCGGAGCTGATGTAGCCGCCGAGGCTGCGGCCTTGCGCGACGATGCGTTCTCCGACCGGGAGGCGCTCCTGCTCGAACATTTGCAGCGCATGCTCCACGTCGAGCTCGGTATCCAGCGCCGCGGCAAGCGCACGGGCATCGTCCGCCGCCTTGATCACTCCGGCCGCTACGTGGGGGCGCGCCACGAACGCCGCATCGCCGATGATCGCGCTCCGCCCACGAGTCATCCGTTCCACCGCCACGTCGTAGATCGGCTGCAGGATCGGTTGCGCAGTCAGATCAACGACCTCGCGGAACTGCCAGGGCATCAGGCTTGCGGCAGCCCCGCGCAGCCCGGTGACAATCTCCCGCCTGATCAGAGGCGGCGGGATCGACGACTCGTGCACGCGCCCGGATGCATCCGTAAGCACGCGCGTCAGCTCGCCCGCATCGGCCGGACGGTACCAAACGATATTGTAGCGTCGCCTGCCGGGCCTCAAGTCATCGCCGCCGCCGGCCACTGGATAGCCGAGCATCTGCTCGCCGGGCGGCAGCACGAACACCATGTGCTCGAAGACGTCGGCACGGACCCGGGCAGGGAGATCGCGCTCCTCGACGAGACCGCGCCAGGCGACGTAGCCGGCATAGGAGAGCTGTAGACCTGGGAGCATCCTGGCCCTGACGGTGGAGCGGATGCCGTCGGCGCCAACGAGCAAGTCGGCCTCGGCGCTGCTCCCATCGGCAAGGCGCGCCACCACGCCGGAGCCGCTCGGCTCGAACGCGGTCAGCTCGCACCCGCGATGGTAGCTCTCGGCGGGAAATCGTGACCGCAGGAGCCGCCACAGGCGGTCCCATGAGGTCAGCATCTGCGGGCATTCGATCTCCGCCGTCACGCGACCGCTGCGATCCAACAGTCTTCGTGTCGCGATGGCGACGCCAAGATCGCCTGGGTCGTCTATGCCGGCTTCGGCCAGCGCCCGGCCGAGCGTCGGCTGGGCAACGATGCCGGCGCCGCGCCCGGTGAGCTCCGCCTCGGCCCGCTCGAAGACATCGACCTGCCATCCGCGACGCATCAACAAGAGCGCCGCGAACAGACCGCTGATCGAGCCCCCCACAATGATGGCGCGGCGCAAAGGTTCCCTCCTCTGCCGGATTTACCGCTATCCTGCGGCGCTATTATACTGCCCGCACAATCGTCGGAGGAACGTCATGGCACTCAGCATGGTGGAGAAGGCCGGCCAGCGCACGGACGCACCCTGGCCGCGCGCGATCAAGGAGGACTTCGAG
>JBIOVC010000032.1:0-2268 GCA_044867545.1 Hyphomicrobiaceae bacterium
AGAACTCGCGGCGTACGCGCTCGTGCATGTGCTCGGCGAACGCCTCGGCCAGACGATCGGCGAGCGCCTTCACCATGATGCGGCCGTAGTCGTCGGTCGCCTTGATGTGCTTCTCGAGCGCCTCTTCCTCGCCGACTCCGGACGTGACCGCGAAGCCACCGACGTAGTCCGAAAGCCCTGTCTCCTTCGGCGCAATAAAGTCGGCGAGCGCGGTGTGCGCCCGGTCGCTGCGCTCGCGGGCCATCTGCTGGCGGAGCGTGTGCACCACCGCGAGGCGGCCGGTGCGGGCGTCGTCCCGATAGAGCTCGATGTCGTCGCCGATCGCATTGGCCGGCCAGAACCCGATGACCGCGTTGGCCGTCAGCCACCTCTCCCTGACGATGCGCTCGAGCATCGCCTGTGCGTCGGCCAGCAGCTTCTTCGCCTCCGCGCCGACCGTGTTGTCGCCTAGGATCGCCGGGTAGCGGCCCTTCAGCTCCCAGGTGGCGAAGAACGGCGACCAGTCGATGTAGGGAACGAGATCGGCAAGGTCGTAACGCTTGAAGGACTTGGTGCCCATGAAGCGCGGGCGCGGCGGCACGTAGCCCTTCCAGTCGATCTTGAAGCGGTTGGCGCGTGCTGCGGCGAGCGTGATGCGCGCCTTCCTCGCCTCGCCCCGGGCATACCCTTCCCGCACCTTGGCGTACTCGCTCTGCACACCGCTGATGTAGCGGCCGCGATCGGACTCCGAGAGCAGGCTCGACATCACGCCCACGGCGCGGCTCGCGTCGAGCACGTGGATCGCCTGTCCGCGCATGTAGTTGGGCGCGATCTTGACCGCTGTGTGGACACGGCTCGTCGTGGCGCCGCCGATCAGCAGCGGGCAGGCAAAGCCCTCCCGCTCCATCTCGGATGCGACGTGGCACATCTCGTCGAGCGAGGGGGTGATGAGGCCGGACAGCCCGATCAGGTCCGCCTTCTCGCGCTTGGCGGTCTCCAGCACCTTCGCCGCCGGTACCATCACACCGAGGTCGATCACCTGGTAGTTGTTGCACTGGAGCACGACGCCAACGATGTTCTTGCCGATGTCGTGGACGTCGCCCTTGACGGTCGCCATCACGATCTTGCCGGCGGCGGGGAGCCGATCGAGGCCAGTGGCTTTCTTCTCGGCCTCGAGGAAAGGTTGCAGATAGGCGACGGACTGTTTCATCACGCGCGCGGACTTCACCACCTGCGGCAGGAACATCTTCCCCGCCCCGAAGAGGTCGCCCACCACGTTCATGCCGGCCATCAATGGCCCTTCGATCACGTCCAGCGGACGCTTGGCGCCGGCGCGCGCCTCCTCGGTGTCGGCTTCTATGAAGTCGGTGATGCCGTGGACGAGGGCATGCTTCAGCCGCTCCTCGACGGGGGCGTCGCGCCAGGCGATATCCTGCTCCTTCGGCTTGGTACCGTCACCCTGGAAGCGGGGCGCCGCTGCGAGCAGGCGGTCGGTCGCATCCGGCCTGCGGTTCAGGATCACGTCCTCGGTGAGCTCGCGCAGCTCCGGATCGATGTCGTCGTAGAGCGGCAGCGCGCCGGCGTTGACGATCGCCATGTCCATGCCGGCGGCGATGGCGTAGTAGAGGAACACCGAGTGCATCGCCTGCCGCACTGGCTCGTTGCCGCGGAAAGCAAACGAGAGGTTCGACAGCCCGCCCGACACATGAACGTGCGGCAGGGTCTCCTTGATGCGGCGGGTGGCCTCGATGTAGGCGAGCGCGTACTCGTTGTGCTCCTCGAGGCCGGTCGCTACGGCGAAGATGTTAGGGTCGAAGATGATGTCCTCGGGCGGGAATCCGATCCTTTTCGTCAGCAGCTCATAGGCGCGGGTGCAGATCGCGACCTTGCGGTCGGCGGTGTCGGCCTGGCCCTGCTCGTCGAACGCCATCACCACAACGGCGGCGCCGTAGCGCAGGACCTTCCTCGCGTGATCGAGGAACGGCTCCTCGCCCTCCTTCAAGCTGATCGAGTTGACGATCGCCTTGCCCTGCACGCACTTCAAGCCCGCCTCGATCACCGACCACTTCGAAGAATCGATCATCACCGGCACGCGGGCGATGTCGGGCTCGGAGGCGATCAGGTTCAGCAACGTCACCATCGCCTTCTCTGAGTCGAGCAGGCCCTCGTCCATGTTGACGTCGAGCATCTGCGCGCCGCTCTCCACCTGCTGGCGCGCGACGGCGACCGCTGCGGCGTAGTCGTTCGCCTCGATCAGCTTGCGGAAGCGCGCGCTGCCGGTGACGTTGG
>JBIOVC010000033.1:0-3456 GCA_044867545.1 Hyphomicrobiaceae bacterium
GTAAGCGGTGCACCGCTCCCACATTTCAGCCGGGCTCGGGGCTGTGGCTTGATGCCGGCCCATGGGCGATCGATTTGACCATACGCTTGAGCGCACGCTCGAAACGAAGACCGGCGCTGACGCCGTCACGCCGGTGCGGCGCATCGAGCTGATAACCGGGACTGGCCGGCGCCGGCAGTGGTCTGAGGACGACAAGGCCCGCATCATCATCGAGAGCCTGAGGCCCGGCGCCAATGTGTCGGAGGTGGCGCGGCGCAATGGGCTCAGTCCGCAACAGCTGTTCGGCTGGCGGCGGGGGGCGCGCGCAATCATGGCCGAAGAGACCGATGACGCATCGCGGCCTGGGCAGGCTGCATCTTCAGCGGCGCGCGCCAGGAGCGGCCGGTCGAGACCGTCCGCAGGCGAGGGTTCGTCCGCCGGGCGCATGCCCGCGTTCGCGTCGGTTGCCGTCGGAACGTGCGCTGCGTCACCGCCACTCGCAGCTCCACCGACGACCGGCCGCATCGAGATTGCGATCGGCGACGCGGTCGTGCGCGTCATCGGCCAAGTCGAGCCGGCGGCGCTCGCTGCGGTGCTGCGTGCCGCCAGGAGGACGACATGATGTTGCACGGGACGGACCTGCAGGTGCTGGTGGCGACCAGGCCGATCGACTTCAGGAAGCAGGCCGACACGCTTGCGGCTTTCGTGCAGGAGGCGCTGGCCGCCGATCCTGGTCGGGCGCGGTGTACGTGTTCCGTGCCAAGCGGATCGATCGCGTGAAGCTGTTGTGGTGGGACGGCACCGGCATCTGCCTGCTGACGAAGCGACTCGAAGGTGGTGCGTTCCGCTGGCCGCCGGTGGAGGACGGCGTGATGCGGCTGACGCCCGGCCAGCTCGCTGCGCTACTCGAAGGGACCGAGTGGGCCCGGGCTGACGCGCGAGCAATCGAACGGCCGAGGGCGGCGTCATGAAGGTGCTGTCGGCCTTCGCCGCCATCTCGGCATGTCGCTTCGCCGGCACCCGCCTGCCCGCGTTGCGGCAGGACGACTCAGTCGACGGATCGCTGCTGCCCGCTGCGGCCGAATCAGGTTGTCTGCGCGCCATGACGAACGCGCCGTCAGCGCTGCCCCACGATGTCGACGCCTTGCACGCGTTGATCCTGGCCGAGCGGGCTGCGCATGCTGCGGCTCATGCCGCCGCGATCTGCGAGCGTGACCAGCTCGCGGCCCGCAACGCAAAGCTCGAGTATATCGTCGCCGAGATGCGCCGTGCCATGTACGGTCGGCGTTCCGAGCGCATCGACGACGACCAGCTCACGCTCGCGCTGGAGGCGCTCGAGACCGAGCATGCCAAGACCGAGGCGCAGGCCGAGAAGGCCAATCCCACGCTCAAGACCGAGCGCACAAAGCAGCGCCGCAAGAGCCGCAATGAGACGCTCGACCACCTGCCGCGTCATGTCGAAGACATGCCTCCGGCATGGGAGGTGGTGATCGAGCCGGAGAGCAAGGTCTGCCCGTGCTGCGGTGGCGAGCTGCACGTGATCGGCGAGGACACCTCGAAGCGTCTCGACAAGATCCCTGCCAAGCTGACCGTCGTCGTGACGCGGCGGCCGAAGCTCGCCTGCCGCTCATGCGAGAAGAATGGGGCGGACGAGGTCGCTGGCATCATCCAGGCGCCGGCGCCGGCGCGGCTGATCGAGGGCGGGCTGCCGACCGAGCGGCTCGTCGCCGACATCGTCGTGTCGAAGTTCGCCGATCATCTGCCGCTCTACCGGCAATCGCAGATCCTCGCGCGGCTCGGCGTCAAGATCGAACGCTCGACGCTCGCCGGCTGGGTCGGCACGGCCGCCGCCGAGCTGCAACCCCTGCACGATCATCTGGTCGGCCAGCTGAGGAAGTCGCCGAAGCTGTTCTGCGACGAGACGCGCTGCCCGGTGCTCGATCCCGGGCGCGGTGAGACCAAGACCGGCTTCATGTGGGCGCTCGCGCGCGACGACCGGCCGTGGGGCGGCGGCGATCCGCCGGCGGTGGCCTACACCTATGCGCCTGGCCGCGGCGGCGAGCACGCCGTGAGGCTGCTCGCCGGCTTCAGCGGCGTCCTCCAGGTCGACGGCTACGCGGCGTACGACCAGCTCGCCCGGTCGACGCGGGCCGGCGGCGCCGTCACATTGGCATTCTGCTGGAGCCACCTCAGGCGCAAGTTCTACGAGCTCTACGTCGGCGGCAATCAGCCGATCGCGACCGAGGCGTTGGCGCGCATCAAGCAACTCTACGACATCGAGGCCGAGATCCGCGGCCTGCCGCCTCAGGTGCGGCGCGCCATGCGCCAGGAGAAGGCGAAGCCGATCGTGGAGGCGCTGAAGCCCTGGCTCGAGACGAGCCTGGCGAAAGTGCCGAAGGGCTCCAAGCTCGGCGAGGCGCTCGGCTACGGCCTCAACCAGTGGGACGGCCTCGTTCGCTACCTCGACGACGGCCGCATCGAGATCGACTCGAACACGGTCGAGCGCTCGATCCGTCCCCTCGCGCTCACAAGGAAGAATGCCTTGTTCGCCGGCCACGACCTCGGCGCGGCCGGCTGGGCGATGACCGCGTCGCTGATCGAGACGTGCAAGTTGAATCTCGTCGATCCATTGGCGTGGATGACCGATGTGCTGACCAAGCTCGTCAACCGCTGGCCGGCGTCGCGCATCGAGGAGTTGATGCCCTGGGCCTGGGCGGCCGCGGCCAAGGCTACCGTAAAGCCGGCTTGAGCCGCCCGAAAGGTGGGGAGGCTGCACCGCTTACGATTGGGCGGCAGTTGGAAGAGTAGGACCCGCGGCGGCACGACGTAGCGCCTTCGCCAAGTAGCCCGAAGCCCATGAGGCCTTCTACTTGGACACGCAGCTGCCGATTGCGTATCCATCGGGCTGAATATCATCGGGTACCGATGCCTTCGGCGGCTGAGAGCTGTGCCCTCGGGGCTGACGCTATCGAAGATGATGGCCTCCCCGTCGATAGGTCAATGCAACTCTGTTCCCAGACGCGCCGTGCTGTTGCCAGTCCGACGTGGAGTGCCATCGACCGACGAAGCTCCAGCCACTACAGCGTGCTCCATATGCTCCCACTGATGATATCCGTCTCCTATTGCCTCCACGATCCCGTTCGTGATCTGATGGTGTACATCGATCCTATGGGACCCCTGAGCTTCTCAATCATCGGGTCGGTCAACGATGCCCATGATGGAGCTTGCGAGATCATCTGTAGGTAAGGCAAACATTTGGAGTGCGTGACAATGGTCGATGTACAAGATCTATTGCAGCGGCCCCGTGAGGAGGTACTCGAAAGTTTTGGCGAACTTCTGGTGGAGAGTACAATGGGTGCCGCACCAGAAGGACGGGAAGGCAAGCGGGTCCGAGCATTGGAATGGTTTTCCAGGAACAAGCAGCAAGTATCCAACCTTGTGTGTAGAGACCCAGTCGTTAACTTATGCAAGAAGTTT
>JBIOVC010000034.1:0-4413 GCA_044867545.1 Hyphomicrobiaceae bacterium
AGGTGCTTGGGCAGCGTGTAGACCTTCTTCTCGTACTTGCCGGGGTTGGTGAAAAGCTCGATCTGCGCCAGGGTCTGGTTGGTGAAGGAGGCCGACATCACGAACGAGGGATGGCCCATGGCGTTGCCCAAGTTCACGAGGCGGCCCTCGGACAAGAGGATAATGCGCTTGCCGTCGGGGAACTCGACCTCGTCGACCTGCGGCTTCACATTGTGCCACTTGAAATTCTTGAGCGCGGCGACCTGGATCTCGTTGTCGAAGTGGCCGATGTTGGCGACGATGGCGCGGTCCTTCATGGCACGCATGTGGTCGATGGTGATGACGTCGAGGTTGCCGGTGGCAGTGACGAAGATGTCGGCGCGGGGCGCTGCATCATCGAGGGTAGCGACCTCGTAGCCCTCCATCGCCGCCTGCAGCGCGCAGATCGGGTCGATCTCGGCGACGAGCACGCGGCAGCCGGCGTTGCGCAGGGACGCGGCCGAGCCCTTGCCGACGTCGCCGAAGCCGGCGACGAAGGCGACCTTGCCGGCCATCATCACGTCGGTGCCGCGGCGGATGCCGTCGACGAGGCTCTCGCGGCAGCCGTAGAGGTTATCGAACTTCGACTTGGTGACGCTGTCGTTGACGTTGATCGCGGAGAACAGAAGCGTGCCCTTCTTCTGCATCTCGTAGAGGCGATGGACGCCGGTGGTCGTCTCCTCCGACACGCCCCTGATGCTCTTCGCCAGCTCGCCGAACCAGCCCTTCTTCTCCTTCAGCGTGCGTTTGATCAGGGCAAAGAGTATCTCCTCCTCCTCCGAGCCGGCTTTGTCGAGAAACGCTGTATCGCCCTGCTCGGCGCGGTAGCCCAAATGGACGAGAAGGGTCGCATCACCACCGTCATCCAGGATCAGGTTCGGCGTGCCGCCGTCGCCCCACTCGAGGATGCGGCGCGTGTAGTCCCAGTAATCGCCGAGGGTCTCGCCCTTGACCGCGAACACGGGAGTGCCGCCGGCGGCGATCGCCGCGGCGGCGTGGTCCTGGGTCGAGTAGATGTTGCAGGAGGCCCAGCGGACGTCAGCGCCGAGCGCACGGAGCGTCTCGATCAGCACCGCGGTCTGGATCGTCATGTGAAGGGAGCCGGCGATGCGGGCGCCCTTCAGCGGCTGCTTCGCCCCCAACTCGGCGCGGGTCGCCATCAGTCCCGGCATCTCGGTCTCGGCGATGGCGATTTCCTTGCGGCCCCAGTCGGCGAGGCCAAGGTCCTTGACGACATAGTCCCCGGCAGCAGGCATGCGCGGCATCCTTCGGTTGGGAGGTTCAGGCCGGTCTATAGCCGGTAGGGCCTGCTCGTGCAAGAAGGATATAAAGAGATGCTTATGTCTTCATCTGGCTTCGGCGGGCGGCCTTGGGTACCGGGCGAGCGCTCACCGCCCGGGTGCGCCGCCAAACAACGCCGTTAATGTTTCGCCCATGTACTCAAGGTAATTCCTAATCAACTATAGATTTAAGCAGATATTTAATCACGGAAACAAAAGATTTACACGGCATTTTATTTTTACTCGTCAGAAACAATTGTTGCCGCATCATCCGGCCAGCAAGAACTCAAAGAGTGCAGGAGGCGTACATGTCTCGGCTGCTGACGCAGCGTGCGGCCCAGTGCGGGCTGCTCAGCCGGTTCGCGCGCGATCGCTCCGGTAACGTGGCCATGATCTTCGGGCTGACCGCGCTGATCGTGGTCACGGTGGTCGGCGGCGCCGTCGACTATGGGCGCTGGCTCAACGCCAAGACCCAGAACCAGGGCGCGCTCGACGCAGCCGTGCTCGCGGCCGGACGCACCCTGCAGACCTCGAGCGGCAACACCAACCTCGCGATCGACACGGGCAATGTCTACTACAACCGGATGAAGTCGCTGGTTCCCGTCAAGGACACCTCGGCGTTCGAGCTCACGCAGGAAGGCACCGCGGTCAGGGGGACCAGCGACTCCTTCGTCAAAACGCCGTTCCTCAGCCTCATCGGCATCGACGAGCTGCCGGTCTTCATCTCCTCGGAAGCGATCCTCGCCGCCGGCGGCAACTCGGAGTCCAACATCGAGGTCTCGCTGATGCTCGACGTCACCGGGTCGATGGGCGGCAGCAAGATCACCGACCTCATCGACGCGGCCAAAGATCTCATCGACATCATCGTGTGGTCGGACCAGTCCGAGCATACCTCGAAGGTGGCGATCGCCCCGTTCGCGCCTACCGTCAATGTCGGCGACTACTTCAAGGCAGTGACGGGCCAAGACCCGAACGGTGGCTATCCTGAGAGCTGCTACAACAAAAATGGCAATGTCAAGAATAGCTGCAAGGGCCAGCCGCAGTATCAACCCAAGGCCAAGTGCGTGGTCGAGCGGACCGGCACCTACGAAGGCAAGGAAGATGCGCCCGGATCCGGCAAGTGGATACCGACCTGGAACGACACAGATGAGGACCTTATCGGCGTCACGACTTGCACACCGAGCGTCTCGATTGTGCCGCTGACCGCGGACAAGACCAAGCTGAAGGGCACAATCGACCAGTTCAAGGCGAGCGGGGCCACGGCCGGTGCAGTCGGCACCGCCTGGTCCTGGTATCTGATCTCGCCCGAGTGGACCACGATCTGGCCGGCGGAGAGCAGGCCCGCGCCCTACGCCGACATCACAACGCTCGGCCCCATGGGCCAGCCGAAGCTGATCAAGATCGCGGTGCTGATGACCGACGGCGAGTACAACACCTACGGAGGCAAGAGCGCCAATTCGACGACGGTGTCAGGCAAGGCGAAGACGCTCTGCACCAACATGAAGGCGAAGGGCATTCTCGTCTACACGGTCGGCTTCCAGCTCGATACCAACCTTTCCAAGGAGACCATGCTCAACTGCGCGACCGATGCGAGCTACGCCTACAACGCCGGCGACGGCGAGGAGCTCAGGCAGGCGTTCCGCGACATCGCGCTCAAGATCGCGACGCTCAGGATCAACAAGTAGGACTGCTCAAGTCTCATGAGACTAAGCGGGGCGCCAAGCGCGCCCCGCTTCTTTTTGAGGAGAGCCCCGCGGCCGGAGGCCGACGCTTCAGGTCTCCTCGACGCACTCCTCGCCGAAGCCTTCGGTGACGAGGTTCGTCAGCGCCTCGATCGCCTCGGGCGCCTCGGGCCCTTCGGCCGCCAGATGCAGCTCGGCGCCCGGGCCCGCGGCCAGCATCATCAGCCCCATGATCGACGTGCCGCCTACGGTCTGGCCGTCACGGGTCACCGAGACCGTCGCATTGAAGCTCTCGGCGCACTTGACGAACTTGGCGGATGCGCGCGCGTGGAGCCCTTTGCGGTTGCGGATCGTGACCACCGCCTCGGGCTTGCGACTCTCCAGCATACCCATGACCGGTCAGCTCACGGCTCGCCCGCAAGCACCTGGCTTGCCACGCTGATATACTTGCGGCCGGCTTCCTTGGCGAGATCGACGGCCTTGGCCAGGTCGGCTTCGTCGCGAACGCTGGTGAGCTTGACCAGCATCGGCAGGTTGACGCCGGCGATCACCTCGATGTTCGCCTCGTCCATCGCCGAGATGGCGAGGTTCGAAGGCGTGCCGCCGAACATGTCGGTCAGTACCACCACGCCCGAGCCGGTATCGACGCGCCGGATCGCCGCAAGTATCTCCTTGCGCCGCAGCTCCATGTCGTCCTCGGGTCCGATCGAGACCGACTCGAGCTGCGTCTGCGGGCCCACCACGTGCTCGAGCGCCGCGCGGAACTCCCCGGCAAGGCCCCCATGCGTGACAATGACGAGTCCGATCATCGTACGTCTGTGTCCCCCCGGCCTCTGGTTCGGCGCCACGCGCCTGCTTCGACCGCCCCCCCTCTTTGGCGCCGGCCATGAATGGCAAGTGTCGCGGCTCGCTGCAAGGGGGCAGCGGCCGGTTCCTTCGGGATTGGGAAAGCGCGGCTGGCGGCCCGGGTCGGCGGGAAAGGCGTCAGACGGCGCCGGCCGGGCCCGGTCCGAGGGCCTGCCTGAGTGCCAGGAACAGCTTTTGCGGCGCCGAGACCTCGGTTGCGTCGAGGTCGACGGCGGGCACGGAAATTCCAATAATTTCAACGGGCAGACGCGGATCCGGCAAGCGGGCCATGGCACCGGAGGGGACCAGGTCGACGATGAGGGCAAGCTCGACGTCGCTGACGAAGGGCAGGGCGACGACGCCGATGCCCCTGACCTCCAGCCGGCCGCCGATTGCGTCAGGCGCGCGCAGCAACACCCGCTCCCCCTGCCGCGTGGCGAGCACCTGATCGTCGGCTATGAGCAGCGCCGGCGTGCCCAGCAGCGGGCTCGGCGCCGCCGTGATGCAGCGCAGAGCGAGGTCGGACTTGCCCGAGCCCGAGGGGCCACGGATCAGGACAGCCTTTCCCGTGATGGAAACCGCGGTTC
>JBIOVC010000035.1:0-3234 GCA_044867545.1 Hyphomicrobiaceae bacterium
GCCGAAAGGACCGTTCTCGCTCAACCTGCTGTGGGACCGCGCGATCGAGCGCGGCCGGCTCTACGGCGCTCGCCTCGACGGAGTATGGATGCACGTTGGCACCCCGGAGGCGCTCGAGGCGGCCGAAGGGGTGCTGGAACGTGAGCAGCAATCCTAACGACGAGGCGGTGCCAGAGGGTAGTGTCCCGATTCCGAAGTTCGCCTGTGCTCGATGCTGGGTTCCGAGCGAACTTCGGAATCATAGGGGACACTAGAATCACATAGAGTTGCTAGTGTGATTCAGATCGAGAAATTCGCTCAGAGGGTAGCCGCGAGCACCGGCGAATTTCTCGATCATCACACTAGCGTCTTCACGATCCCGCCTGGCCGTCCGTTCCTGACGGCGCTCGCCGCCGCAATTCTCAAAGGCGATCTTCCTCGTCCCGGCGGCAGCCCGCCCGACGCGCTCGACTTGCCGGCGACGACCATTCTGCTGCCGACGAGGCGGGCGGCGCGCGCCTTGCAGGAGGCATTCCTGTCCGTGGCGCGCGGCCGCGCCCTCCTGCTGCCGCGCATTGCCCCGATCGCCGAGGCGAACGAGGACCTGACGCTGCTGGCGGCGCTGTCCGGCTCTCCGATGTCGGCGGCAGGCGATGCCGACATCCCGCCGGCTGTGAGCGAGATCGAGCGACGGATCGCGCTGACCGGCCTCGTGCTCAGGTGGTCGAAGCTCATACGCGACGCCGCCCGCTCCGGTGGCATCGAGCCGTTCACCGAGGGCGTCGGCACGGCGGGGCAGGCAGCGCGGCTTGCCGCCGATCTTGCGCGCCTCATGGACGAGGTCGAGACCGAGAACGCAAGCCTGGAGCAGCTCAAGAGCATCGTACCGGATGCCTACTCCGAGCACTGGGGCAAGACGCTCGAGTTCTTAAAGATCGTGCTCGATTGGTGGCCGAAGGATCTGGCCGAGCGCGGCCAGCTCTCTCCCGTGGAGCGCCGCAACCGCCTGATCCTGTCCGAGGCCCGCCGCCTCGCTGCTAGCGCCACCGGACCGGTGATCGTTGCCGGCGTCACCGGCAGCATCCCGGCGACCGTCGAGCTGATGCGCGTGGTGGCGGGACTGCCCGCCGGCGCAATCGTGCTGCCGGGCCTCGACCAGCACCTCGACCAGGAGGGGTGGAATGCGATTGCCCCGCACCACCCCGAGCACCCGCAGTTCGGGCTGAAGCGGCTGCTCGAGGCGCTGGGCGTAGAGCGCGAAAAGGTCCGTGTGCTGCCCGGCGCCGAGCCTGACGCGACGCAAAGGTCCCGCCAGCATCTCGTCAGCGAGGCGCTGCGTCCGGCGGCGACCACCGAGCGCTGGCATGCCTTCATCTCCGCCGCCGATCGCGCGCGCTTCCGCGATGCGCTCGCCGGCATCTCTTATCTCGAAGCGCCGACCACGGAGGATGAAGCCGAGGCGATCGCACTCATCATGCGCGAGGTCGCCGAGACACCGGGCCGGACTGCGGCACTGATTGCGCGTGATCGCGTCCTTGCGCGCCGCGTCGCCACCCGGCTCGAGACCTGGGGCATCCACGTCGACGATTCCGCCGGCCAGCCGTTGGCGAAGAGCCCGCCCGGGACGTTCCTCGATCTGGTGCTCGAGGCCTCACACGCGAGGCTGACACCCGTGCCGCTGATGGCGCTGCTGAAGCATCCGTTGACGCGCCTGGGCCTCTCGGCCGGAACCGTGCGGCGCGCGGCTCGCGCGCTCGAGATCGCGGCCTTCCGTACCGTCTATCTCGGCCAGGGGATCGACGGCATCGAGGAAGCGCTCGACCGCGCGGCCGCGACATCGGATTCGCCACGCCGGCCTGCGGTCCGCCGCCTGCAGCAGCAGGACTGGCAAGCCGCACGCGAGCTGGTCGCGCGGTTGCGCCGCGCTTTCGCGCCCCTCGGCAAGCTCGGCACCGGCGATCGCCCCCGGTCGCTCCGCGATTTCGTTCTCGCCCACATCGCCGCCGCCGAGGCCCTCGCAGCGCCCTCAGATGCGAGTAGCCGCTCGCCGCTATGGGACGGCGATGCGGGAGAGGCGCTGTCGCTGCTGCTCGCCGGCCTCATCGATGAAGGCCTGCCGTCGCTCGATGTGGCCGCCGCCGACTACCCGGAGCTCTACCGCGGCCTGCTCGCCGCCGAGACCGTCCGCTCCCGCGCACCGGTGCATCCGCGCCTGTCGATTTGGGGACCGTTCGAATCGCGGCTGCAGCAGGCCGACGTCGTCATTCTGGGCGGGCTCAACGAAGGCACCTGGCCCGAGGCGGCCGATCCGGGCCCCTGGCTCAACCGCCCGATGCGCCAGCGCCTGAGCCTTCCGCAGCCCGAGCAGCGGATCGGCTATGCGGCGCACGACTTCGCGAGCCTGCTCGGCGCCCCGCGCGTCTACCTGACGCGCGCCCAGAAGATCGACGGCGTGCCGACGGTCGCCTCGCGCTGGCTGCTGCGGCTCGAAGCGCTGCTCGACGGTCTCGGATTGGGAGACGCGGTCGCACCCGACAAGCCGTGGCTCGCTTGGGCCGCCTTCCGCAATGAAGCGCGCGAGCGCAGGAGCATCCTCGCACCGGCACCCCGGCCGCCGGTTGCCTTGCGGCCGCGCAAGCTCTCCGTCAGCGACGTCGAAAGCTGGATCGCCAACCCCTATCACATCTTCGCCTCGAAGATTCTGGTGCTGGCGCCGCTCCCCGTGCTCGGCGCCGAGCCCGACGCCGCCCTGCGCGGGAGCGTCATCCACCAGGCGCTGGCGCGCTTCGCCGCGGCGTTCCCGAACGACCTTCCGGCCGACCCGGAACGCGAGCTGATGCGCATCGCTCAAGCGACGCTCGCCGAATACCTCGGCAATCCGCGCATCGCCGCGTTCTGGCTGCCGCGGTTCGAGCGCTTCGCGGCCTGGTTTGCCGCCACCGAGCCGGCGCGCCGCACGGGCGTCACGCGCTGTCATACCGAGGTCAGCGGCACGCGCGTGCTCGATGCGCCGTTGGGCACGTTCACGCTGACCGCGCGGGCGGACCGCATCGATGTGACAAGCGGCGGCCTCATCATCACCGACTACAAGAGCAGCGCGAGCCTCGACCCCTTGAAGGCCAAGGCGAGGAACGGCTACGCACCTCAGCTGGCACTCGAAGCCGCGATCGCGCTCGCCTCCGGTTTCACGGGGGTTCCCGCAGCACCCATTCTGGGCCTGCGCTACATCTCCTCCTCCGGCGGCGAGCCGCCCGG
>JBIOVC010000036.1:0-5716 GCA_044867545.1 Hyphomicrobiaceae bacterium
GCCGTCGCCGCGATCGGCGCGTGCAACAGCGCCGGCGTCACCCTCGGCATCGGCCACGAGAAGCGCTTCGAGCCGCCGATCGAGGCCGTACGCGAGATGGTGGTCTCCGGCGAGCTCGGCGCGATCCTGCAGATCGAAGCGAACTTCAGCCAGAACCAGTTCCTGGAGCTCGCCGCCGACAACTGGCGGCTGAGCGCCCGCGAGGCGCCCGCCGGACCGCTCACCGCCACCGGTATCCACCTGCTCGATTTGAGCGTCAGCCTCCTCGGCAAGGCCGAGTATGCGCTTGCGAGCGTTTCGACACTCGGCAGCAACCTCGACAACGGCGATACGTTGGGCGCGCTCGTCAGGTTCAGGAGCGGCGCCAACGCCCTGATCAGCGCGGTGCTCGCCACCCCCTTCGAGGGCCGGTTCGCCGTCTACGGCAGCAATGGCTGGGCCGAGGTCCGCGACAAGGCGCGTCCCGAAGCCTCCAGGGGCTGGACGCTGATGACCTCGGCTCGTGACGGCACGCGCGGCCTGCGCGAGTTTCCGCCGGCGCCCGCGGTGCGGCTCAACATCGAGGCGTTCGCCGCCGCCGCGCAGGGAGGGGCACCCTACCCGATCAAGCAGGACGAGATGATCGAGACGATCGCGTGCCTCGAGGCTATCATCGCCTCGGCGCGCGAGATGCGCGTCGAGAAGGTGGCAGGCTGACGATTGCGGGGTCGTGCCCGCACGCCTCGGGACACGCGCGAGATGAGGAATGACGCGCTGCCGTTGACGGCAAGCGGAACACTGCTGATCCCATACGGCATAGCCGAGCTGCCAGCCAACTGGGCGACGGCGTCTCCGCCGCCGTTTCCGTGCGAGCTGATCGACGTCGGCGCCGGCCGTGCGCTGAAGCTCAACAACGGCCGCTACGGCGGCGACTTCCCGGCCGGCTCTGCCGACCCGTTCGACGCAGTAAGGCAGCACCTCCTCGGACTCTGCGGCACCTGGAGCCGTACGCCGCAGCGCTTCCTCGACTACTATTTCGGCGAGGTGGAATCGATCGTCGAGGAGGTGCGTGACGAGCTCTCGCGTATCCTTGCACCCTACCGCGGTCTCTTCACGTACAGGGACTGGCGCTACTCCGCGCCGAAGCCGCTGCCGCGCGCCTTCCTGCCGCTACCCGAACCAGACGGGTTCGTGCAGGTCGAGTTCGCATTCTGGCTCGGTGATCGCCTGCTCGCGGTGCAGTCGGAGTCCGGCGCGCTGACGCCGCGTGCCGCCGCCGAGCAAACAACGCGCCTCGCCCGCGCCGGCATCGAAAGCGTGAGCTACGGCGCCGGCGACCTTGCGCCCGGCAACCGCGCGCTGATCACGCGGATGCTTGGCAGGCAAGGCCTCGCGTTCTGGTCGGGCGAGACGCTGCCCGCCGGCCCGCTGAGACCGGAGGTGCCGCGGCCCCTCGACTAGTCGAGGTAGCGGTGCATACGGCCGTCGGTCGTGTACCCGCTCGTCCAATAACCGCGTCCGATCCCGCCGCGGCTGTTGTAGTAGTAGGCATCGAAATACTGGGCCGGTGTCCGCGGGAGCCCGTAGTTCGCGCAGCTGCGGCGCCCATGGCCCCGCCAGCAGTGGGGCGTTCCGCCCGCGCGGTAGTAGTACACGCCGTAGCCGTCCACCCGGTAGCGATAGTCGGACCTTCCGATGCGGTAGTATGGGCCGTAGGCGTCAGCGTAGCGGGTGCCGCTGAAGTAGCCGTAAGCGTAGTCGGCGGCGGGAGCCCGATCCGGCATCGCCATGACGAGCGGCAGTGCCAATAGCGCGATGAACCAATGTCGGTACACGTCTGATCTCCTCGATGCGTTACTCCGAAGCCGACAATGGCTTCGACCGCCGTCTCGCGGCCATCGGAGTTTGCCCGGAAAGAGTGTGGGACCTGACCTGAGCCGGCTGCGCCGGACGGAGGACGCGCACTCCGACGAACGTTGAGAGGACGTCCCCGTTCCGCGCGGGACGAGATTAACCTTCAGCGCTAACCGTGCGCGGTCTACCGGAATTCATCGTTGCCGGATCGTTCGCCGGCCCGTGGCAAATCAATGCGTTTCTTAACGGACACCGCCCGCCCGGCGCCACGCTGTGCATGTTGTGCTTGATTGTGGTCGGGGCAGCGTGATTCGAACACGCGACCCCCTGCTCCCAAAGCAGGTGCTCTACCAGGCTGAGCTATGCCCCGACGCTGATGGCGGATGGCTGGTCCCGCAT
The DNA here is from genome assembly GCA_044867545.1 of Hyphomicrobiaceae bacterium. Taxonomy (GTDB): domain Bacteria; phylum Pseudomonadota; class Alphaproteobacteria; order Rhizobiales; family Hyphomicrobiaceae; genus DATLZB01. The sequence goes on from JBIOVC010000036.1 coordinate 2,233, forward strand.
TGGTCTCTTGGGTCCGAGCCCCGGCCGGCGACCTTCTACCAGAAAGCACGTTGAGACAGAAGCACGGAAGATGGAGGCGCCCAGGCCGGCAAGCCGATGATTGTCCGGCCGTTAATCGGGATTTTCCCGATACGCCCCTGCGAGCCCCGCGACATAGAGTGCAGAAGCGACATCTGCCGGCCTGCCCGCTCAAATGACGGCGAGCAGGAACCCTCGGCGGGAGAGACGGAGCAGGAACCATCCTGGATTTCGGGCATTGACGATTGTGTCGGCCATGAAAGGCGCAATGGATGTCGCCTGAACGCTCCTTCTTCGACGATGCCGCGAAAAAGAGGCTGCTCGACTACTGTGTCGAGGTGGAAAGGCTGGCGACGCCGGACGAGGTCTTGAACCGGCTTCACGAGATCGTATCGGAGAAGACCCAGATCCGCGTCCAAGGGGCCAACCGCTTCTCCGTCAAGCTCGGCGATTGGAAGCGGCTCGAGCAGGGCAGGACGCTCTTCGTTCACGAGAGCGTGCCGGCGGGATGGGTCGAGGAGTGGACTGCGTTCATAGCAAGCGGTTATCCCTCGGGCCTCATGCTCGCCCGGATGTGCCTGGCCGCTTTCACATGGAGCGAGCTCCAGAGGTTGCTCGATCCCATCGGCGTTGACCGCTGGCCTTTCGAGCTGGCGCTCAAGCACGGCATGCGCGACGGCTACCTGTGCCCCGTCGGTGGACGATGGGTCGTAGGCTTCTGGTCACCCAAACCTCTTCGCGACGACTTCTCGCAGCAGGCACGCGGCCTGCTCAGCATGGCCGCCAATGTCGCCGCGGTTCGGCTCGAGAAGCTGGTTGGCGAGGACGTTGAGCGCGTCGGGCTCCGCGCACCCCTCACGCCGCGCGAGCTGGCCGTCTTGCGCCACGCATCGATGGGCGAGACCTTTCGGGAGATCGCCGCGAGTCTCGGCGTGGGCGAGGAAACGGTCCGCAGCCACTTCAAGAAGGCGCAGGCGAAGCTGAGGACCCGCAATCGCACGCAGACGGTAGCCGAGGCGATGCGTCAACTGCTGATACTCTGAAAGCTGGTGTGCTCGCCCCCCGGCGGAGCGGAACGATACTGGATGATATCTCGATTGATCCGGCGCGGAGGGACCACATGAAGAGGATCGGGCGCATCTTCGTCGTCGGATTGCTGGCTGCACTTCCGCTTTTTCTCACGGCCTTTCTCGCGGGCTGGCTGCTCGCGCTCGTCAACCAGCTCTTCGGACCGGGCAGCGCATTCGGCAGACTTCTGACCGCGCTCGGGCTCGGGATCACCCCGTACGCGCCCTACCTGGTCGGCGTGGCGATTGTGGTCGGCGCCATCTACCTGTTGGGGCTGCTCGTGGAGTCCCGGCTCGGCTCATGGTCCGCCCGGGTGCTCGACAGGCTCATTCGGCGCATCCCGCTGGTCTCGAATGTCTACGATCTCTCGAGCCGGTTCGTTTCGATCGTCGACTCCAGAGAGGGCAGCAGCCTGAAGGATATGAGCCCTGCATGGTGCTTCTTCGGCGGCAAGCCCGGCGCTGCGGTCCTGGCGCTGCTGCCGACGATGAAGCCGGTCACCCTCGGCGGCGAGGATTACCTCTGCGTGCTCATTCCCTCCGCGCCCGTACCCTTCGGTGGCGCCCTCATCTACGTGCCGGCCGCGTGGATCGAACCCGCCGTTGGCCGCGTCGATGACTTGATGAGCGTCTACGTCTCGATGGGCATCACGCCGCCGGCATCGCAAGCCTGACGAGGAGGTGCGCTCGGCGCACGCCACGCCGCTACTTGCCGGCGGCCCCGGCCGCCTTGCCCGCCCCGTTCTTGAAGGCCGGATGCAGCACACGGTCCCCGGGACGGAGCTTGAGCCGCTCGGCCTCGCCCGCGGCAAGCTCGAGCACTGCGGTCACCGGACCCTGGGAAGCAATGATCCGCTCCGACAGCGGCTCGGTGTGCGCCTCGATCCGGTGCACGACGCCGTCCGCGCGGATGAACACCATGTCGAGCGACACATACGTGTTGCGCATCCACATCGTGATCTCTTGCGGGCTGCCGTAGGGGAACAGCATGCCGGTCATCTGCGGCACCGACGTCCGGTACATGAGGCCGAGCGACTTCTGTGCATCGGTCTCGGCGATCTCGAGGGCGATGACGTGGTCGCCGCTTGCGGTACGCAACGTGAGCTGCCTCTCTGCCGAACTGGATTGATCCGAGCACGCGGCGATGCCGAAAGCGAGCCATACAAACGCGAACAGAGCCGCACGTCTTGCGGCTCTGTCGAGACTGTCGAGCAGGCGGCCGAAGCCGCTGCGCTCAATGCTGGAGCGGCAATCCCCCCGGCATCGTTCCGCCGTCAGGCTTGAGCTCGGCCGCCATGCAGCCCTTGCTGCCATGTCCCCAGCGCACCTGCACGATCTGCCCGGGCCTGAGCTCGGTGAAGCCGAACCGGCGCAGGGTCTCCATATGGACGAATATGTCGGGTGTGCCCTCACCGCGCGTCAGGAACCCGAAGCCCCGTACCCGATTGAACCATTTGACCATCGCCCGTTCCCAGTCGCTCTCCGGCTCGACCACGACGTGGGTGCGCTGCGGGAGCTGGGACGGATGGATGGCCGTGCTCTCATCCATGGCCAGAATGCGGAAAGCTTGCAAGCCCTTCGGACGCTTCAGCACCTGGCAGTGCACTCTGGCGCCCTCGTAGGCCGTCTGGTAGCCGCCCGCCCTGAGGCAGGTCACATGCAGGAGCACGTCTGTCAGGCCATTGTCTGGGACGATGAATCCATAACCCTTCGACGCATCGAACCACTTGATCGCCCCTGCGACTTCGAACACCTCCAGGCCTTGGATGTCTTCTGCGGTGAATTCGTCCGGCAAACCGATGTCGGAACCCGGCAGGCCAGGCAATTTCGAATCAGACATAGACCACCCCCGCTACATGCCTCGCTGAACCTCGCAACTACCCGCCGCGGTCTTGCTCGCCGACGCCCTCGGTCCGCCCGACCTCGGCAGGTGGCGAACATTACCATCGGGTAACGGTCTTGAAAGGGGATTTTGAATCCGCGGGTAGCACGCTTCCCACCAAATGCATTTCAGTTCGAGTACGGATGGAATGGATAAGCGTGTGAATTAGTGGACGATTTACAAAATCGCACCGCAGCCGTTCAGCAGCTTGCAGCTTGTGAGTTCCCTCGCGCGCCGAAGCCTCCCAAGCGATTGCGGAGCGCCCTCGGCAAGCGAAATCTTGACGCCAGTGATTCGCCTGCGTTCCTGGTGAGATGCGCCTCGATGATCGGAGCCGAACGGCCGGCACGATTCTGCTCGCATCCACCCCTTGTCCCCAGCAGCCGGCGCGCACTGCGGCGCCCGAAGCGTCGCACACGCCCGACTTGCGCCAGCTTTTCGCCACAAGCCCCCAGGAACTGGGCGATTTGCGCGCTGATATCGACTTCATCGTTCGCGCACGGCGCAATTTGCCACG
>JBIOVC010000037.1:0-3357 GCA_044867545.1 Hyphomicrobiaceae bacterium
ACGGCCGCATCGAGATGGACGATGCCTATCTCGGCGGGGAGCGCAGCGGCGGCAAGCGCGGACGCGGCAGCCCCGGCAAGACGCCGTTCGTCGCCGCTGTCGAGACCACCGAGGACGGCAAGGCCCACCGCGTGAAGCTGCGGCGCGTGCGGCGGTTCACGAAGAAGAACATCAAGAAAATCACCGGGCGGATCGTCAAGTGCGGCGCACGGGTCGTCACCGACGGGCTCGGCTGCTTCAATGGCGTCGCCGACGCGGGTTGCACGCACGAGGTGATCGTCACCGGCTCCGGCCGCAAGGCTGCTCGTCATCCGGCATTCAAGGCCGTCAACACGGTGCTCGGCAACATCAAGAACGCCATCGCCGCCACCTTCCGATCCGGGAGCAGGAGGCACGCTCCGCGCCGGCTCGCCGAGTTCGAGTACCGCTTCAACCGCCGCTATGATCTTCCCGCCATGATGCCCCGACTCGGCTGGGTCGCTGCCCGAACGCCGCCGATGCCGTATCGCCTGCTGAAGTTGGCGGAGGATTATGGGTAATCAGGAACCCCTTAACAAGTGGAGTACACCGCGAAGGTCAGCATCAATTACAGATACTTCGCTGCTGCCGTTGACGGAGGGGATATGCCGGCGACGCCTCGGCGCGGAATGCTTCACCCTTGTGAGCGGCGGCGCTATCCGAGGGGTGCGTGCGAGGCTCGATCTCGATACCTGTGTGGCCCAGGAGCCCATCGCCACGTCATCGCGTCGGCACGGCCTGAGCACTGAGGAGGTCGAGCTTGGGCGATTGGCACTCAGTCATTCGGAAACCGCTGGCGCCACGCCAAGCGGGTCAATCTGTGGACGAGGCAGTCGTCGTCGCCAAACAGGCGTCGGCCTTCGGGAACGAAGCCGAGCCGCCGGTAGAACTTGTGGGCGCGGGTATTGCTGGCCAGAGGATCGATCACGATGGCGGTCACCGCCGGCTCGGCGAAGCACACCTGGAACGCTCGTCGCATCATTGTCTCGCCGTAGCCTTTCCCGAGGTCTTCTGCCGTCCCGATCCAGATGTCGATCGCCCGCAGGTTCGGCTCGATCTCTCCCCAGTAGTGCGTCGCCTCGGTGTGAGGATCGATGATCTGCATGGCTCCGATGGGCCGGCCGTCGAGCTCTGCGACAAGGTATTGGCAATCAGGGCCGACCAACGCCAGCTCGTCCGGCCAGTTGGTGTCACCGAACGCTTTCGGCTGATCTGGATCATCGCTGGTCGCCGCCATGACGTGCGGCTGCCTGTCCCACAGATCGAACAGCGGCACATCCGCAAGCGACATCGCGCGCAACGTTATTCTTTCGTCGAGCGGCATGGCTCAGATCCATTGTCTACCGAATGAAGGACACGCGTGTCTCCCGAATCCCTCGCCCCCATGCCGCGCGTCATCGTCCACCGCAAGTGGTGAAGCTTCCAGTCAGTTCGATGCGTGTGGTCGCCACGCACCCAATTTTCTGTACCCGCCTGTAGCACGTCGTATCTCCGGACCCGGCGGACGGTTTGGGATCACTCCGACCGTTGGCACTGCGAGCTTACTCCCCCGCGGGGAAGGGGAACGATCACACGCTGTATTCGCAAGCTCACCTGGAGCCGCCGAATCCGGAACCGCTCGCGGTCGGCGCAAGACGGATGAGCCGCGAATCCAGCACAGCCGCTTGGCGATGCTTGACTGCTTCTCGATAGACCGGATCACGGACCATCTCGACGAAGGCAGCGACCGAGGGGTATTCCGCGATGAAGCACTCGCTCCACCGCTCGTTGCTTGGGCCAATGAGCATCAACTCGAAGCTACCGCGCCAGACGATGCGCCCGCCGAGCCGGGAGAAGACGGCGTGGCTGTCGCGCCCGTAGGCGGCATAGGCTTCGGCGCCGGTCGCGCTCCGCCCGTCCGGATAGGCGGCCTTGTCGCGGAACCGGACGAGATTAAGCACGTGAATCGGTCCTGCGCGGTCTCTTGAACGAAAGGCGGCAAACGTCTCCTTGGTCGGGTCGATGTGTCCGGTCATGCGCTGCACCTTGTCTCGGAGCCATCGTGTCGAGGATAGCATGACCTTGGTCACTCGCTGTTGCCAGTGCCAAGGAGTTGGCAAGTGTTTTGTCCGAACGCGATCGGCAACGCTCCCTGTGTCGCCAGCGTCGTCCGCGGGATGGGGGCAGTGATCGAGCCAGCACGCAGGTCGCAATGTGGCCCGACCACTCGATACCGACGGATCTGTGTGCCCGACGACGAATTTGGATCGGCTATTCCCATGACTGGTTTCCTCGATGTCTGATGGCCCCCGAGCGAGGTCCGTAGCGGAGACGATACGGCCGTTTCGCTGGCGCATCGCGTTCACCTATGCGCTCACCGTCATCGAGGACCTGCTGGAGCTGTCCTATCCGTGGGCCACGGGGCTCGCGATCAACGGTCTGCTGGCGCAGGACTACCGGATGATCGCGCCCGTGATGATCGCATGGCTGCTGCACACCGCGGTCGGCTGCGGCCGGCAGATGTACGACACGCGCCTCTACACCCAGGTCTACAATACCATCGTCACCGGTACGGTGCTGCGCCAGCGCCGCTCGGGGATCGAGCCGACAAAGGTGGCGGCGCGCTCGGCCATGTCGCGTGAGTTCGTGACGTTCTTCGAGAAGGACATGCCGGTCGTCCTCAGCGCGATGGTGAGCATCATTGGCTCCGCCGCCATCCTGTTCTACTACGACCTCGTGATCGGGGCGATCGCCACGCTGCTCTTCTTGCCGGTAGCGATCATCAACCGCCGCTACATGCGGCGCTCCCTGGTACTCAACGAGGGGCTCAACAACCAGCTCGAGCACGAGGTCCAGGTGATCGATGCGGCGCAGGAAGCAGCCGTCGCCCACCATTTTGCCGAGGTGCGCGCGTGGCGCGTCAAGCTCTCCGATGCCGATGCCTTCAACTGGACAGCGATCGAGGGGCTGTCGATCCTGGTGTTCCTGCTGGTGCTGCTGCGCGTGGCATATATGCCGAACGCCGACGTCGGCAGCATCTTTGCGATCTTCGTCTATGTCTGGCGCCTGATGGAAAAGCTCGACATGATGCCGCAGATCGTCCAGCAGCTGATGCGGCTCAAGGACATCCGCCGCCGCATCGAGGCCGGGGCCTCGGTCGAGGCCGTCGGTGGACAGATGCCGCGCACCGGCACCAACAGGAGCGGGCCGCCCTGATGGCATCCAGACCCGCCGAGGCGACCGTGCCGAGAGAGGTGGCCTGCGTCGATCTTCGAATCACCGAGCAGGAGCGCACGCCTGCAGATCGGCCTCACTCAATCCAGAATTCGGCCTATGTGGTCCTGCCCTCTTCACAGCCGC
>JBIOVC010000038.1:0-2621 GCA_044867545.1 Hyphomicrobiaceae bacterium
GGCCCGGCCCGCTGCCGGTCCACCAGCGCGACCACCTGCTCGGCGATCCTCGTGCTGGAGGTGAGCGCGGTCGGGCAGTTCATGACGAGGACGGCGTCCGCATCATCGCTGCCGAGGAGGATCTCGAGCGCGCGGGCGTACCGTTCGGCATCGGCATCGCCGATGATGTCCACGGGATTGCCGTGTGACCAGGTCGGCGGCAGCACGGCATCGAGTGCCGTACAAGTCTTGGCAGAAAGAGTGGCGGGCGTGCCGCTGAGGTCGCCCAGACGGTCGGTCGCCATCACGCCGGCGCCGCCGCCGTTGGTCAAGATCGCGAGCCGATCGCCGGCAAGCCGCGGCTGGCGCGCGAGCATCTCGGCGGCGCTGAAGAGGTCATCCAGCTCGCGCACGCGCAAGAGCCCGGCGCGCCGGAACGCGGCGTCGTAGGCCTGGTCCGCTCCCGCGAGCGCACCGGTGTGCGAGAGTGCAGCTTTGGCGCCCGTCTCGCTGCGGCCGGTCTTGACGACGATGACGGGCTTCGATCGCGCTGCGCGGCGCGCTGCCGACATGAACTTCGGCGCGTGCGCGACCGACTCCATATAGAGCAGGATCGAGCGGCAGGACGCATCGGCGGCCAGATGATCGAGCAGGTCGCCGAAGTCGACATCGGCCATGTCGCCGAGCGAGACGACGTGCGAGAAGCCGATGTTGCGCCCGCGCGCCCAGTCGATGATGCCGGTGATCAGCGCTCCCGACTGCGACAGGAAGGCGATGTTGCCCGCGAGCGGCGCCGGCGAGAAGCTGGCATTGAGGCCGATGCGCGGCAGCAGGAGGCCGACGCAGTTGGGACCCTGAATGCGCAGCAGGTGCGGGCGCGAGGCGTCGAGCATCGCCTGTCGGAGCTCGCCCCGCAGGCCGGCCGTGATGACGACCGCCGCCCGCGTGCCCTTCGCGCCGAGGTCGGCGATCAGCCCCGGAACGGTCTCAGGCGGCGTGGCGAGGACGGCGAGGTCGGGCGCGGACGGCAGCGCCGCAATGGATGCGTAGCAGCGATGCTGCCCCGCAATCGTGCTGTGCTTCGGGTTCACCAGCCACACCGGGCCCTTGAATCCGCCGTGGAGCAAGTTCTGCGCGGTGATCAGTCCGATGCTGCCCGGTGTGTTGCTGGCGCCGATCAGGGCAACAGATTCCGGCTTGAACAGGAACTCGAAGTTGCGGACGGTCATCAGGCCTCGCCGTGCTTCAAACCGAGTTCAGATGCGGCCCGGCGCAGGGTCTCGCCAGCCGCACCGCCGGCATCGATGACGGTCCACGCCGGCGACATCGCGCCCACCTCGTATGAAAGCTGCGTCTCGACGACAGCCGGCGTCGCGTCGGAGGCATCGCCACGGCGCGCCGCCACCCGCGCGATCAATGCAGTGCGATCGGCGGTGAGCCAGAGCCCATTGAACGGGACATGGGCGGCCGCGGCAACCGCCTCGATGTCCCGCCGCTCCTGTTCGTCCGCATAGACGGCGTCGACGACAACCGAATGGCGAGCTGCCAGCGCCGTGCCCGCCTTCGCTTCGAGCCGCCGATACACCTCGTTGCTCGCCTCCTTGGCGTAGGCGGACGCGTGCAGGCGATCGAGCTCGCCGACGCCGGCGGCCGCCTTGCGCTCCAGATCGCTGCGCAGGTGGACGGCACCCGGCGCACCGCCGACGAAGGGCGCGAGGGCCGCGGCAAGCGTCGTCTTTCCCGTGCCCGACAGGCCGCCGACCGCAATCAGGCGCGGTGCGGGCGGCGTGACATGGGCGAGCGCCGCCTGGAAGTACCGCTCAGCCCGCGCAACGTCGCGGGCGCGCGCTTCGGTATCCTCCTGGACCGCGCGGTCGAGGGTCACCATCGTGCGGACGGCTGCGCGCAGAGCCAGAAACAGCGGCAGCGCGGCGAGCCCTCGGAGATCACGCTCGTCCTGGCTCAGCCACAGGTAGCGGTTCAGCACGATGTTGGCCGCGCGCCGCTGACCATGCTGGTCGAGGTCCATGAGCAGAAAGGCCAAATCATAGAACGTGTCGATGGTGGCCAGTCCCTCGTCGAACTCGATGGCGTCGTAGAGCGCTGGGCGACCCTGCCAGAGCACGACATTTGCGAGGTGGAGGTCGGCGTGGCAGCGGCGGACGAAGCCGCGGCGCGCGCGCTCGTCCAGCACGGCTGCAACCCTGTCGATCTCGCCCTCCATCGCGTCTGCAAGACGGGCAACGCTCGCCTTGTCGAGCGCGTCATGCCCGCGCATCGACGTGCAGACGGAGCTGACGAGGCTCCGGAAAGGGGCGGTGCCGGACGATCGTGCGGCGTGCGCGGCTTGGCCGTGTGCCTCATAGATGACGTCGGCGAGGCTCCTGGCCAGATCGTCCGCCAGCGAGCCCTCTCCCGCGAGGTTGCTCAAGAGCGCCGACTGCTCGAAGCGGCGCATGTGGACGGCCCATTCCACAATCTCGCCGTCGCCCGCGAACGCCAGTTTGCCGGCGGGGGAGCGCGTGACTGGCACGCAGCCCAAGTAGAGATCGGGCGAGAAGCGGCGGTTGACCTCGACCTCGCGCTCGCAGGCGGCCCTGCGCTTCTCAAGCGTTGAGAAGTCCATGTAGGAAAAGCGTATG
>JBIOVC010000039.1:0-2547 GCA_044867545.1 Hyphomicrobiaceae bacterium
GCAAGGTGACCGACCTTGCTGAACGCATCTCCAGCCTGGAGAGGCAGGTCGCAGGCGTGCGTGTCGACTTCGCGGACATGCGCGCCGACTTCGTGCGGATCGAGCACCGGCTCGACGGCTTCGAGAAGCGCCTGGAAAAGGATCGAGCGCCGGCTCGATCTGCATGACCCAGCCATCCCGAGCTGATGGCCGCCCCGCCCGGCCCACGCCAAATGCAACGTCGGGTCGATGACCCTCGCGGGAACCCGATTGCCGACTGCCGAACGGTCATGCCTGGCCCTGAGATACGCGCACCACCACCACCGTGGTGTTGTCCTGGTGAGGATCGCCGGCGGCGGCGACGGCCGCCAGTAGGGCCACCGCGGCCGCATCCGGCGTCTCCGCCGCTGCTGCCAGCCGCGCGATCTCGCCCTCTGGGATGCTATGGATGCCGTCGCTGGCCAGGACGACGATATCGCCAGGCTCCAACGCCAGCGGCGTTTGCGGGCAGTCGATCAGCTCGATCTCGCCGCCCATCAGCGCCGAGCGCAGGACGTGCCGGCGCGGATCGAGCCTGGCCAAATCCGGATTCATCCTGCCCAGCGCGGCCAGCCGATCGATCTCGGGCGCCATCGAGTGGTCCTCGTTGAGGCGGAGGATCTCGCCCCTGCGCACCAGGTAGAGCGGACTGTCGCCCACGCTGATCCAGTCGAGGCTCGCCGGCCGGAAGGCGACGCCGACCAGCGTGCAGCCCATGCCTCTGAGCTCGGGCCGCCCGGCCGCCCTGTCGGCGATGGCGGCATTGGCGAGGTCGAGCGCCTCGGCGAGACGGGTCCGCTCGTCGCCCGCTGCAGCCGCGAAGGCCTCGATAAAGCTGGTGGTTGCGACCTCGCTCGCCACTGCCCCGCCGGCGTGCCCGCCCATGCCGTCGGCCAGCACGGCGGCGAGGCCGCCGCCGGCCGCGGGCCGCACCGCCGCCGCATCCTCCTGGTAGTTGCGCGCACCCTGGTCGGCGCGGATCGCGTACGCGAGGCCCACCGCTACCCCCGGCCTCTCCGGCCCGGAGGGCGGCCCGGTGCAGCGAATGGAGCCGCCCAGGCAAGGCTCAGGTTGTCGTCCATGCTCGCTCTCCCGGGGGCTCGCAACCGTCGTCGGTCAGACAGGTGCATTCTCGAACCTCAGCCGCGCCCGACCAAGCTCGATGATATCGCCGTCGGCAAGCCGGGCCTCCGCCTTGGGCTCCCCGTTGATGCGCAGGCCGCTGCCATCCTGGCCGCTGACGTCCTTGATCGTGAAGGCCTCGTCGGCAGTGCGCTCGATCACGGCGTGGTGGCGGTGAACCGACCGGTCGACGAGACGGATGTCGTTGTCCTCCTGCCGCCCGATGCGGATGATGTGGCCCGCCAGCGGCATCGGCCCGCCGGGTCGCCCCTCCACGGTCAGCCAGCCCTGCGACTGCGGTGCGGACGGAGCGGCGGTGTCGAGCTCGGGCATGCCGTTGACGGTCTCCTCCTCGTCCGGCCTGTGCGCGGAGGCGCGCCATGCCAGCACCCAGCTTACACGGCGCCTGACGGCCTGGGCCACGAGCGAGATCAGCGCCACCGCCGGCAGGATCAGCAGAGCCGACAAGGCCATCACCAGGATCGGCGCACGCACATACGCATCGGCGATCAATGTAAAGAGTTGCTCGAGCAAGGCGCCAACATCCAAGAGCTTGCCGGGAGCGTATGGACAATTGCAGTTGCCGGCCGGAGGACGATACGCCAGATCGTTCCTAACCGAAATGCAGCGCCGGACAAACGCACAAGAGGGCTACGAGACAGAGAGCACGGCACAATAAAGTGCTCTGACAACATTTTTTCGTTTGACGTTATATGTGAAAAATGCTGTTATGTAGTTAACAGGCTAAAATGTCGAATAGCTATAGACTGGGGGACCTCGCTGCGGACGAGCAGAAAGCGCGCCAGTGAGCACTGGATTACTGGAGCAGGGCTTCTGCGGAGGTTCCTGCACGTTGGCTTCCGGTTGTCGGCGATCGCTTGGTTCATCCCCTGCGCGATCTCAAGGGCGAAGCTTGGCGCGAAGCACACCCGCCCAGGTCAGCGGAGTCGGCTGAGCCCAGAGGCCCGAGCTGCTCTCACTGTGCGGGAGGCCGAGCTGTGAGCTGCGTCACAGGTGGCGCTTTTCCAGGCGCCTTGCCCTGGGGTAACGTGCCGCGCGCGGGGTAGGGCTGGCTCAGGTTCACCGATGAAGATTGCCGGATTGGCTTTTGCGACCTTCCTCGCTGCGTCGGTCGTGTGCGTTCATGCGGCCCACGCCGTCCCACCTGGCCAGGCTTGCGGCGGGCCAAGCGGGGCCACCTGCGACAAAGGCCTGTGGTGCGAGCCGCCCACCGGAATGTGCGCCGCCACGGCCGGGGTTTGCGTCGCGATCCCCCGCCTCTGCTTCGCCCGCAAGAGCAGCAAGGACTATCGGCCGGTCTGCGGCTGCAACAGCAAGACCTATTCCAGCGACTGCTTCCGCCGCGCCTACAAGGTGGCCAAGTCCTACGACGGCAAGTGCGTCTGA
>JBIOVC010000040.1:0-5068 GCA_044867545.1 Hyphomicrobiaceae bacterium
TTGCCAGCGATCTTCTCCTGCAGCGCGATCTCGGTCCATTCGTAGCCGAAGCCCGAGGGTAGGTTGGCTGCGAGGATGCCCTCCATCGCCGCAATCGCCTGCCCGGTCGAGAAGCCGGGGAGCGTCGCTCCCTGCACCTCCGCGGCGGGGAACAGGTTGTAGCGCGGCATGCGGTAGGGGCCGGTGATCTCCCGGAACTGCGCTACCGAGCCGAGCGGCACCATCTCGCCCGAGGTGGAGCGGGCGCGCAGGCCGGCCACGTCGCGCACCGACAGGCGGAACGGGTTGTCGGCCTGCGCCGTGACGCGGTAGGTGCGTCCCAGGATGTTGAAGTCGTTGACGAAGGTCGAGCCCATGTAGGTCGACAGGGTCTCGAAGAAGCGTGTGATCGGCACGCCGAGCATCTCGGCCCTGGTGCGATCGATGTCGGCGTAGACCTGCGGGGTGGCGGTATTGAACAGGGTGAAGACCTGGACGAGGCCCGGCGTTGCGTTGGCGGGCCCGGTGATAGTCGACACCGCCTGCTCGAGGGCGCGCGGGCCCCGGCCGGCGCGGTCCTGCACGTAGAGCTTGAAGCCGCCGCCGGTGCCGATGCCCGGCACCGAGGGTGGCGGGATGACCAGCACGAACGCTTCCCGCAGCGATGCCATCTGGGCACGCAGATCGCTCAGGATGCCGGCGGTGGTCAAACCATCGTGCAGCCGCTCCTCGAAGGGCTTCAAGGGCACGAAAACGACGCCCGCATTGGGCGCGTTGGTGAAGGTTGCGCCGTCGAAGCCGGCGAAGGAGACGGCGTGCGCGACACCGGGCCGGGAGAGCAGCAGCTCGGAGGCCCTGCGCACGACTCGGTCGGTCCGCTCCAGGCTGGCACCGGGGGGCAGGGAGATTGCGACGATGAAATAGCCGCGGTCGAGCGGCGGTATGAAACCAGAAGGGGTGCGTGCGAACTGGAAGTAGGTGACGCCGATCAGCCCGCCGTACACGACCAGCATGATCAGCGTGATGCGCACGAGCCGCCCGGTCAGGCCACCATAGCCCCGCGACAGGGCCTCGAAGCCCCGATTGAAGGCGTTGAAGAAGGCATCAAAGGGTCGTGAGAGCGTCCGCAATATGCCGGACCGCTCCTCGCCGCCGTGCGGCTTCAAGAGCAGCGCGGCAAGCGCTGGCGAAAGGGTCAGCGAGACGACCGCCGAGATGATGGTCGAGGTGGCGATGGTGAGCGCGAACTGCCGGTAGAACGCGCCCGAGATGCCGGCAATGAAGGCGGTCGGGATGAACACCGCGCAGAGCACCAGCGCGATCGCGATCAGGGCGCCGCCGACCTCGTCCATTGTCTTGTGGGCAGCCTCGGGCGGGCTCAGGCCCTCGCGCAGATACCGCTCGACGTTCTCCACCACCACGATGGCGTCGTCGACGACGATGCCGATGGCGAGCACCAGCCCGAACAGGGTCAGGTTGTTGAGCGAGAAGCCGAACGCGCTCATCACGAAGAACGTGCCGATGAGCGACACCGGGATCGCGACTATAGGAATGATCGCCGCCCGCCAGCTCTGCAGGAACAGGATGATGACGATGACGACCAGCACGATGGCCTCGAGCAGGGTCTTGACCACCTCGTCGACCGACTGCTGGATGAACTCCGTCGTGTTGTAGACGACGCGGTAGCTCATGCCTTGAGGAAAGCTCTTGGCAAGCTCCTCCATGGTGGCGAGCACGGTCGCGGCGGTGGCGAGCGCATTGGAGCCCGGCCGCTGGAATATCCCGATGGCGGTCGCGACCTGGTTGTCGAGGTAGGCGTTGCTCGTATAGGTCTGGGCGCCGAGCTCGACGCGGGCGATGTCGCGCACCCGCGTCACCCGTCCATCCTCGTCGGTCGCCACCACGATGTCGCTGAACTGATCCGGGCTCGACAGCCGGCCGAGCGTCTGCACCGCGACCTCGAAGCCGCCCGGCGAGGTCGCCGGCGGCTGATTGATGGAGCCCGCCGCCACCTGAACGTTGGCCGCGCGCAAAGCGGCGACGACGTCGCTCGCCGTCAAGCTGCGTGCCTGCACCTTCGCGGGATCGAGCCAAACTCGCATCGAATAGTCGCGCGCGCCGAATACGATGGTATCGCCGACGCCGTCGATGCGGGTGATGACATCCTTGATGTTGATCGTTGCGTAATTGGAGATGTACTGCTGATCGAGGGTCGCGTCCGGCGAGACCAGGTGGATGACCAGCATCAGGTCGGGGGAGCTCTTGCGCACGGTGACGCCGACGCGCTGCACCTCCTCGGGCAGGCGCGGGATTGCGATCGAGACGCGGTTCTGCACCAGCACCTGCGCCTGGTCGATGTTGGTCCCCGGCCGGAAGACGACATTGATCGAGAGTGCACCGTCGCCGGTCGCCTGCGACACGACGTAGAGCATGTTGTCGACGCCGTTGATCTCCTGCTCGATCGGCGCTGCGACGGTCTGGGCGATCACCTCGGCGGACGCCCCGGCGAAGCTCGCGTTGACGACGACGGTCGGCGGGGCGATCTCGGGGTATTCGGTTATCGGCAGTCCGAGGAAGGAGACGTAGCCGACCAGCGTGATCAGGATGGAGATCACGCTGGCGAATATCGGCCGGTCGACGAAGAAATGAGAGAACTGCATGCTGCCCCTTCTGCCGGCGTGCGCGAGCTCGCGATCAACGGGCTCCCGACGCGTCGACGGGCACCGTGACCTCGCCCGGCTCCGCCTTGACCTTCTGCCCTGGACGCGCCCGCTGCAGACCATCGATGACGATGCGATCCGATGCCGAAATCCCCGAGCGGACGACGCGCAGGCCGTCGACGATCGGGCCGAGCTCGACGAGCTTCATGCCGACGGTGCCGTCCTCGGCAACGGTGAAGACGACCCTGCGCGACTGGTCGGAGACGATCGCGCTGTCGGGCAGCAGCAGCGCCTCGCTCTCGCCGCCGAAGAGGCGCAGCCGACCGAAGAAACCCGGTGTCAACAGCCCATCCTTGTTGTCGAAAACGGCACGGCCGCGGATCGTGCCGGTCCTGGTGTTGAGCACGTTGTCGACGAAGTTCATCCGGCCCTTGTGCTTGAACTCGTTCTCATCGGCGAGGCGCACGGCGACCGGATTGCCGACGTCCCGCGAGGAGGGTCTTGTCCCAGTCGCCGACAGGCGCTGGTAGCGCAGGAAATCGGCCTCGCTGCCATCGAACTGGAAATGGATGGGATCGATCGAGACGATCACCGTCAGCAGCGTCGCGCCGGTCTGCCCGCCGGTGATGAGATTGCCGACGTCGACGCGCTTGTCCGAGATGCGCCCGCTGATGGGCGCACGCACCTCCGTCCATTCGAGGTTGAGGTCCGCCTGCCTCAGCGCAGCCTGGGAAGCAGCAACTTGGCCAGCCGCGTCGCGCTCTGTGGCTCGGCGCGTGTCGTACTCGCGCTCGGTTACGCTCTGGGTACGGACGAGCGGCGCCGCACGCTGCACATCGAGCGAGGCAATCTGCAGCTTGGCGCTGGCCCGCTCCACGTCGGCCTTGGCCTGCTCGACGGCGATCCTGTAGGGCCGTGGATCGATCACGAACAACAGATCGCCCTTCTTGACGATCTGGCCCTCACTGAAGTGAACCGAGTCGATGAAGCCCGAGACCCTGGCCCGAACCTCGACGGTCTCGACGGCAGTGAAGCGACCCGTGTATTCGTCCCACTCGGTGATCTTCTTCTGCAGCGGAGTCGCCACGGTCACCGGGGGTGGCGGCGGCGCCGAGCTCGCCACCGGGCTGTTGTCGCAGCCGCCAAGCACCGTCGCCACGGCGAGCAGCGCACCTGAGGCAGTCATTCGGACCATGCAAGAGACCTTGAAGAGACGCTCTCCAATGATGCGAGGGTATCGTGCGACCTCTCTACGACGAGACGTGAACGGGGTCGATGAATTTTGTTGGTTACCGCGGGCATGAGAGCTGCCAGATGAGCTTCGACCAAACAGCTCGGCGGACGGCCTTCTTCGCTGCGTTCTCCGTTTACCTACGGCCCCGCGTGCTCGTCATATGGCTGCTCGGCTTCTCCTCCGGGCTGCCGCTGGCGCTCTCGGGCACGACTCTTTCGGTGTGGATGGCCGACCGCGGTCTCGATCTCGCGACCATCGGGCTGCTCTCGCTTGCCGGGCTTCCCTACGCCGTCAAGTTCTTGTGGGCGCCGCTCGTCGATGCCTTCGATGTGCCGGTACTCGGGCCCCTGCTCGGCCGCAGGCGCGGCTGGATGATTGCATCGCAGACCGCGCTGATGGCGGCGATTGTGCTCCTCGGCTTTCAGGACCCCGTCAGCGCGCCGCTTGCGGTCGGTATCGGAGCGCTGCTCGTGGCAACAGCGTCCGCCACGCAGGACATCATCATCGACGCCTTCCGAATCGAGAGCCTGGAGCGCGACGAGCAGGCGGCCGGCATGGCGAGCTATGTTGCCGCCTACCGGATCGGCATGCTGGTCTCGGGCGCAGGCGTGATCGCGCTCACCGCCTGGCTCGAGGGACGGGGCTTGGGGAAGGAAACCGTGTGGACAGTTGGCTATGCCGCCGCCGCGCTGCTCGTATTGGTCGGCATGGGTGCTGTCCTCGTTGCGCCGGAGCCCGACGTGTCCCGTTCGGCTGAAGTCCCCGGCGATGCGGTCGCTCCACTCCTGCATGCGGCCAAGGCCGCCATCCAAGACCTCATCTCGCACAACTCGATCCTGGCCGTGCTCGGGCTGGTGATGCTCTACAAGCTCTGCGATGCCCTGGTCGGCGCACTTACCGGCCCGTTCGTGCTCGCGCTCGGCTACGACAAGACGACCTATGCCGCAGTCGTGAACGGCGTCGGGCTGATCGCGACGCTCGCCGGCGGGTTCGTCGGCGGGATGCTCGCGCTCGCGCAGCCGCTGGTGCGGGCGCTCTGGATCGGAGCGCTGCTGCAGATGGGCTCCAACCTCGCATTCCTGTGGCTCGCAACAGTGCCGCCGAGCTTGCCTGCGCTCACCTCGGCAGTCCTGATCGAGGCGTTCACCGGCGGGCTCGGCACCGTGATCTTCGTCGCCTACCTGTCGGCGCTGTG
>JBIOVC010000041.1:0-7981 GCA_044867545.1 Hyphomicrobiaceae bacterium
CTGCCAGCAGGTTGTTAGCTGAGGTGATGGCGTGGAAGTCGCCGGTGAAGTGGAGGTTGATGTCCTCCATCGGCACCACCTGGGCATAGCCGCCGCCGGCCGCGCCGCCCTTGACGCCGAAGCAGGGCCCGAGCGAGGGCTCGCGCAGGCAGCTCATCGCTCGCTTGCCGAGCCGGTTGAGGCCGTCACCCAACCCCACCGTCGTGGTGGTCTTGCCCTCGCCGGCTGGCGTCGGTGTGAGTGCGGTGACGAGGATCAGCTTGCCGTCCTTGTTCTTCTGCGCCTGGTTGATGGATTCGAACGAGACCTTGGCCTTGTACGGGCCGTAGTTGAGCAGCGCCTCGCTTGGAATGCCGATCTTCTTGCCGACCTCGGCAATCGGCTTCATCTTCGCTTCACGCGCAATCTCGATGTCGGATTTGACGGCCATGGTCCCGTTTTCCCCCTTAGGATGACTTTTTCGCAGCCGGCGCCGGCTTGGGTGCTGGTGGATCGAACCGATCCCCGACCTTGAGGCCGACGGACGCCGCAAACTCCTGCGCCGGAATCTTCTGTCCCCCCGGCGCGCGCACGCGCTTGATCAGAATGCGCCCGCCATTGGCGGCCACCTGCGCTCCCTCGCCGCCGAGTGCGACGATCTCGCCCGGAGCGCCACCGCCGGTGAGCTTGGCGGAGTCGAAAATGTCGAGCTTGGTGCCCTTGATCACGCCCCACGCACCGGGAGCAGGGTTGGCGGCTCGGATCAGGTTGTAGACCTCGGCGACCGGCTTCGACCAATCGATCTCGGCGAGATCCTTCTTGAACCAGCTCTCGTAGGAGCCATCGGCGAGGTTCTGCGCGTGCTTGAGCTTGACGCCGGCGCGCACGAGGTCGAGGCCCTCGATCATCGCGTCGACGCCCATCGGGAACAGCTTCTTGAAATAGACGTCGCCGAGCGTTTCGTCGGGTCCGATCTCGACCGTTTTCTGGATCAGGATCGGGCCTTCGTCGAGCCCCTCGTTCGGCCAGAAGATCGTAAGGCCCGTCCGCGTTTTGCCCATCGCGATCGGCCAGTTGATCGATGAGGGACCACGGTGCGCCGGCAGCAGCGAGGGATGGTACTGGAACGTGCCGAACCGGGGAGCATCGAGCACCGGTTGCGGCACGAACAGCAGCACATAGGCCATCATGCAGACGTCGGCGTTGAAGGACTTGATGAGCTCCAGCGCATCCGGCGTTTTCCAGCTCGCCGGCTGATGTACCGGCAGCTTCTTCTCCCGCGCGAACACCTTGAGCGGGTCCTCGGCCTTGCCGGCCTTGTCGGGCGCACAGAACACCGCGACGACGTTCTCTCCGCGCTCGAGCAGCTTCTCGAGCACGGCCTTGCCGAAGGCTTCTTGCCCATGCACGACGATACGCATCAGCTTCTCCGCATCTGTTCTCGACGCCCGCGAGGGCTCACTCTGCCGCCTGCTTCTTGAGGGGCGCTGTGGCGCCCGCCTGTGCCAGCGCAACGATGTCGTCCGCCGCATAGCCGAGCTCGCGCAGCACTTCGTCAGTATGCTCGCCGAGCAGTGGAGAGCGCTTCACGTCTGAGGGACTGGACGACAGCTTGATCGGGTTGCCGACCGAGAGGTACTTGCCGCGGGTCGGGTGATCGACCTCGACCATTGTGCCGGTGGCGAACAGCGACTTATCCTCGGCAATTTCCTTCATCGAGAGGATCGGACCGCAGGGTATGTCGACGGCATTGCAAATCTCCATGACCTCGAATTTGGTCTTGGTCATGGTCCACTTTTCGATGCGGCCGAAAATCTCGTTCAAGCGCGGCAAGCGGGCAGGCGGCTTGGCGTAGTCGGGGTGCGTCTTCCAGCCGGGCTCGCCGATCACGTCGCAGATCGCCTCCCACACGGGAGCCTGTGTGATGAAGTAGATGTAGGCGTCGGGGTCGTTCTCCCACCCTTTGCACTTGAGGATGCGGCCGGGCTGCCCGCCGCCCGAGTCGTTGCCGGCGCGCGGGACGGCCTTGCCGAACGGAATGCCCTCGCCGTGCTGGCTGTATTCAGTGAGTGGTCCGTGAGCGAGGCGCTGCTGGTCGCGCATCTTCACGCGCGCGAGGTTCAGCACACCGTCCTGCATCGCGCAGGTGACGCGCTGGCCTTTGCCGCTCATCGTGCGGTGATAGAGCGCCGTGACGATGCCGAGCGCAAGGTGAAGGCCGGTGCCGCTGTCGCCGATCTGCGCGCCGGTGACAAGCGGAGGTCCGTCGCGGAACCCGGTCGTCGACGCAGAGCCGCCGGTGCACTGCGCGACGTTCTCGTAGACCTTGCAGTCCTCGAAAGGCCCGGGACCGAATCCCTTGACCGACGCATAAATCATTCTGGGGTTCAGTTGCTGGATGCGCTCCCAGGTCAGCCCCATCCGGTCGAGCGCCCCCGGCGCAAAGTTCTCGACCAGCACGTCGCAGTGCTTGACCAGTCGCTCGAGAATCTCGAGTCCCTTCTTGTTCTTGCTGTCGATCGTGATCGATCGCTTATTGTGGTTCAGCATCGTGAAATAGAGGCTGTCCACTTTCGGGATGTCCTGGAGCTGACCGCGCGTGATGTCACCGACGCCGGGGCGCTCGACCTTGATCACGTCGGCGCCAAACCAAGCAAGGAGCTGCGTGCAGGTCGGACCGGACTGCACGTGCGTGAAGTCCAGGATTTTGACGCCTTCAAGTGCCTTCATTGCACGCTCCCTTACTTCTTCTTCACGACGCTTTGTGGGTTGAGGTTGCCGATCCGGCCGCTTTCGCTGCCGGCGGCGGGGTCGATCACGGCGTTGATGAGGGTCGGCTTGCCGGAGTTCATCGCCGCATCGACGGCACGCTTGAGCTCGTCCGGCGAGGTCGCGTGGACGCCGACGCCGCCGAAGGCCTCCATCATCTTGTCGTAGCGCGAGTCCTTGACGAACACCGTGGTCGCCGGGTCCGAGCTCACGGTATTGACGTCGGTGCCGCGGTAGATGCCATTGTTATTGAAGACGACGACGCAAACGGGGAGCTTGTAGCGGCAGATCGTCTCGATCTCCATGCCGGAGAAGCCGAACGCCGAGTCGCCGACGACCGCGAGCACCGGCTTGCCGGTCTCGATCGCGGCGGCGACCGAGAAACCCATCCCGATCCCCATCACGCCCCAGGTTCCGACGTCGAGCCGCTTCCTCGGCTGATACATGTCGATGACGCCCCGTGCCAGATCGAGCGTGTTGGCGCCCTCGTTGACGAGGATTGCGTCGGGCCGTTCTTTGACGACGGTGCGCAGCGCGCCGAGCGCGCTGTGGAAGTCCATCGGCACCGAGTTCTTCATGAGCCGCGGCGCCATCTTGGCGATGTTCTCTTCCTTCTTCGCCTTGACCGCACCGACCCAGTCGGCTGGCGGAGCCGGCCAGCTGCTGCCCATACCCTGGATCAATGCGGCGACGCAGGATCCGATGTCCCCCACGAGCGGCGCCGCGATCTCGACGTTCGAGTCCATTTCCCTCGGCTCGATGTCGATCTGGACGAATTTCTTCGCGCCCTCGCCCCAGGTCTTTCCCTTGCCGTGCGAGAGGAGCCAGTTGAGGCGGGCGCCGATCAGCATCACCACGTCGGACTGCTGCAGTACCGTCGAGCGTGCGGCGCCCGCGCACTGCGGATGCGTATCAGGCAGAATGCCCTTGCCCATGCTCATCGGCAGGAACGGGATGCCGCTCTTCTCGACGAGGGCGCGGATGTCATTGTCGGCCTGCGCATAAGCCGCCCCCTTGCCGAGGATGATCAGCGGGCGTCTTGCCGTCTTCAGCACATCGAGCGCGCGCTTGACCGCAGCCGGCGCCGGGATCTGGGCCGGTGCGGGATCGATCACCTTGATGAGGGTCTTGGCGCCTGCCTTCGCGCTCATCGCCTGCCCGAGTAACTTGGCCGGCAGGTCGAGATAGACGCCGCCCGGACGACCAGAGACCGCCGAGCGGATCGCACGCGCAATGCCGATGCCGATGTCCTGGGCATGCAGCACGCGGAACGCCGCCTTGCAGAGCGGCCTGGCGACCGCGAGCTGATCCATCTCCTCATAGTCGCCCTGCTGCAGGTCGACGATCTCACGCTCCGACGAGCCGGAGATCAGGATCATCGGAAAGCAGTTGGTGGTGGCATTGGCGAGTGCGGTAAGTCCGTTGAGAAAGCCGGGCGCCGACACCGTCAGGCAGACACCGGGCTTCTTGGTGAGAAAGCCGGCGATCGCGGCGGCATTGCCGGCATTCTGCTCGTGGCGGAACGAGATCACTCGGATGCCCGCGGCCTGCGCCATGCGCCCGAGGTCCGTGATCGGGATGCCCGGAACGCCGTAGATCGTGTTGATCCCGTTGAGCTTGAGCGCGTCGATGACGAGATGAAAACCATCCGTCAGCTCCTGCTCTCCTCCGGCGTCGATGCTTTGTGTTGCTGCCGACATTTCATTGCCTCCCCTCAGGATTGTTCTGTGCACTGTTGCGGGCGTCCGCCATCAAAGTGCAGCGTCCTCCGTACGGCTCTGCTGGGCAGGAATGTGTCACCCGGCCTTGCTGGCCACCATTGCTCTCCTCCGCCTTTGGGCGTGGGTTCATTGCCCCTCGCCGTGTCTTTGGATGCTCTTGCCTTGCCTCAAGGAAGATCGACGTGCTGCTCCACATGTTCCCGCAGTCGCAGCGTGTGCTCGATCACCAGCCGCTCGGCGAGGTCTGTCTTGCGTGCCTCCAGTGCCTTGATGATGTTCATGTGATCAATCAGTGACCGCTTCACGCGATCGCGCTCAAAGATTGTCCGGTGGCGGATCGCGCGCACGTGCATGAACAATCCGTCCGTGATCGTCGCAATCAGTTTGCAGCGGCTCAAGCGAATGATCGCCTGATGGAACTTGATATTGGCGTCCGAGTATTCGCCGATCTGCTCGCGCAGCGCTTCGGCGCGGCCGAAGTTTCCATGCAGGCTCCTCAGCTCCGCGATTTCATCGTCTGATGCGACCTGCGTCACGAGCCGTGCGGCCATGCCTTCGAGTGCCGCCCACACCGTGATCATCTCGAGGATCTCGGCCTTGGTCTTGCGCACGATATAGATGCCGCGGCGTGGTACGATGCGGACGAGACCCTCCTGGTCGAGCTGGGCGAGCGCTTCCCGGAGGGGCGTGCGCGAGATGCCAAACTGCTGCGACAAGGCGCGCTCGTCGAGGCGGAGTTCTGTGTCCCCGTCGTAGATGTTCATCCGCGTAATCGCCGCCTTCAGCGCGTCGTAGATGCGCGCCTTCAGGCTGAAACCTTCTCCGATCGGGGCAACGTTGAGGATCAGGCTCGCCATCGGCTCGGCACGTGCAAGGACTGCAAACTCGGCGCTTTGCTCTTTCCGGTCGCCCGCGCCGACCAGACACAGAACGGGGGCGTCGTCTCCCCGTGGTTCGTGGTATACCATACACCAGCGACCGTGATCTCGGCAAGAACCATGCGCGATGCAATTACCTCTTGGCGGTCGGTGGGATTAGGCATATGGTATACCAGAAGAGCTTCGGACAGCTCAGCACAATTGTGGGATGGCCCGCACCACCGCTGTCTGTCACGATGCCAGGAAGTCAGCCGAAGGCTGGCGGATGATGAGTTCGACGCAGAAAGCGAGCTCCGGCCCGACAACAAGCGTGGCGTTCCTCGGGAGGGAATGCGCTGATGGAAGAGATCTCCTCTCTTTTCGAAGGCTTTCGTGTAGCGCTCACCTGGTACAACGTGGCCCTTATGCTGGTCGGCATCCTGTTGGGTGTCCTGATCGGCGTGCTCCCGGGTCTTGGTGGCGCCAACGGCGTCGCGATCCTGCTCCCGCTCACCTTTACGATGTCGCCGACCTCGGCGATCATAATGCTCTCCTGTATCTATTGGGGTGCGCTGTTCGGCGGAGCGATCACGTCGATACTCTTCAATATCCCGGGCGAGCCGTGGTCGGTCGCGACCACCTTCGACGGTCACCCGATGGCGCAGCAGGGCCGTGCTGACGAAGCGTTGACCGCGGCCTTCACCTCCTCCTTCATCGGTGCGCTGTTCGCTGTCATCCTGATTACTTTTTTGGCGCCGGTGGTCGCCAGGTTTGCGCTTCAGTTCGGACCAGCCGAGTTCTTTGGGGTCCAGTTTCTGACGTTTGCCAGTTTTGTCGGAATGGGACGCGGCAGCCCCGCCAAGACCATCGCATCGATGTGCCTCGGCTTCTGCCTTGCCGCGGTCGGCCTCGACACCGTTACCGGCCAACTGCGGATGATCTACGGGCACATGGAGCTGCTCAAGGGCTTCGGCTTTCTGATCGCCGTCATCGGCCTGTTCGGCATCGGCGAGATTCTGGGCTCGATGGAGGAAGGTCTCGAGTTCCGTGGCGCCGAGGCCAAGCTGCGTCTGAACGCAGTCCTGAAGACCTGGGCGCAACTTCCCAGGTACTGGTTCACCTCGCTCCGGAGCTGCCTGATCGGCTGCTGGATGGGCATTACGCCGGGCGGCGCGACGCCGGCTTCGTTCATGAGCTACGGCCTCGCGCGTCGCTTCTCCAAGCGGGGCAACAACTTTGGCAAGGGCGAGATCGAGGGCGTGGTGGCGCCCGAGACCGCCGCGCACGCCGCCGGCACCAGTGCGCTGCTGCCGATGCTGACGCTCGGCATTCCGGGCTCGCCGACCGCGGCTGTTCTGCTTGGCGGCCTGCTCATCTGGGGTCTCCAGCCGGGACCCTTGCTGTTCGTCGAGCAGAAGGAATTCGTCTGGGGTCTGATCGCAAGCATGTATCTCGGCAACATTGCGGGCCTCATCGTCGTGCTGACCTGCGTGCCGCTGTTCGCCGCGATCCTCCGCGTACCCTTCTCCATCATCGCTCCGGCGATCATGGTGATCTGCGCAGTCGGCGCCTACACCGTCAACAACGCCATGTTCGACGTCTGGCTGATGGTCGTGTTCGGCGTCGTCGGCTACGTCTTCAACCGCCTCGGCTATCCGCTGGCGCCGCTTGTGCTGGCGCTTGTCCTGGGTGACCAGGCCGAAAGCTCATTCCGCCAGGCGATGCTGCTGTCGCAAGGCAGTCTGACTATCTTCTGGTCGAACGCCCTTGTCGGCTCGATCATGTCGCTCGGCATGTTGTTGTTGTTCTGGCCATTAGTAGGCCCTCTGCTCTCAACCCTTCGCGGTCGCACCAACCCGGCCGTCGAACAAGAATAACCACAAAAACAAGGCAACCACAGGAGGAGGAAACCATGACACGTCTGCACCGAGGAACGCGGAGTACCGCAATCGCCGCTGCCGCCGTCGCGGTCGGCTCGTTGGCGGCGAGCGCCGCATGCGCGCAGGGCTGGGAGCCGACCAAGCCCGTCGAGTTCATCATTCCGGCTGGCACTGGCGGTGGCGCCGATCAGATGGCGCGCTTCATTCAAGGCATCGTTGCCAAGCACAGCCTGATGAAGCAGCCAATGGTCGTCATCAACAAGTCTGGCGGCGCGGGCGCCGAGGGCTTCCTCGACGTCAAGGGCTCTGCCAAGGACCCGCACAAGATCATCATTACCCTGTCCAATCTGTTCACGACGCCTTTGGCGACAGGCGTGCCTTTCAACTGGAAGGACCTGACGCCGATCCAGATGCTCGCACTCGACCAGTTCGTGCTCTGGGTCAATGCCGAGGCGCCTTTCAAGTCGCCGAAGGAGTATGTCGAGGCCGTCAAGAAGGGCGGCGACAAGCAGTTCAAGATGGCTGGCACCGGCTCAAAGCAGGAAGACCAGATCATCACCGCGGCACTGGAAAGGGTGACGAAGCCCAACAAGTTCACCTACGTGCCGTTCAAGGGCGGCGGCGAGGTGGCCGTGCAATTGGTCGGCAAGCACGTCGACTCCACCGTCAACAATCCGATCGAGGCGGTCGCGCAATGGCGGGGCGGCAAGGTGCGTCCGCTGTGCGTGTTCGACGGCAAGCCGCTGGACTACAAGGACAAGGTTGCCGACAAGGC
>JBIOVC010000042.1:0-3199 GCA_044867545.1 Hyphomicrobiaceae bacterium
TCGAGATCCTCCTCGGCAGCGATGATGCGGACGCCGTCCTCGTCATGAACTGCCCGACCGCGCTCACCTCCAGCACGAGGATCGCCGAGCAGGTGGTCGCGCTGGTGGACCGGCAGCGGGCCGGGCCGGAGTCGGCGAAGCCCGTTCTCGCCGCCTGGCTCGGCGACGAAGCGAGCCGGGAAGCACGCAGGCTGTTCGCGGCCAAGAGCATTGCGAGCTTCTCTACCCCGGCCGAGGCTGTCGACGGCTTCATGCAGCTCGCCCGCTATGCGCATGCGCAGGAGCTGCTCATGCGCACACCGCCGTCGATGCCGGAGCTTTCGTTCGACAGCGCCAAGGCCACGGCCACCATCGACGCCGCGCTCGCCGCCAAAAGAACCGTGATGTCCGAGGTCGAGGCCAAGGACCTGCTCGCCGCCTACGGCATCCCGGTGGTGGCAACTGCGATCGCGGCGACGCCGCAGGAGGTCGGGCGCAAGGCCAAGGCCATCATCGCGGACGCCGGCGCCTGCGTCATCAAGGTCCTGTCCGACGACATCTCCCACAAGTCCGACGTCGGCGGCGTGCGGCTCGGGCTCGAGCACCCCGAGGAGGCCGAACGCGCCGCTGCCGACATGCTCGCTCGCATCGGGCGGCTCATGCCGGACGCGCACATCAAGGGCTTCACCGTGCAGCCCATGGTCCGCCGCCCGCGCGCGCACGAGCTGATCCTCGGCATGTCGGTCGATCCGACCTTCGGCCCACTGATGATGTTCGGCGCCGGCGGCACCGCCGTCGAGGTCGTCCGCGACACCGCCAGCGCACTGCCCCCGCTCGACCTCAACCTCGCGCGGGACCTGATGCAGCAGACTCGCGTCTGGCGCCTGCTGCAGGGATATCGCGACCGCCCCGCCGCCGACCTCGGCGTGATCGCCGAGGCCCTTGTCCGACTGAGCTACCTCGTCGCCCGCCATCCTGAGATCCGCGAGGTCGACATCAACCCGCTGCTCGCCGACGACAAGGGCGCGATCGCGCTCGATGCCCGCGTACGAGTGGCCGACGACACGAGCGAGCCGCGCGTACCGATGGCGATCCGGCCATATCCCTCCGAGTGGCAGGCCGATGCCGAGCTTGCGGGTGTCGGGGCCGTCCGCATCCGTCCCATCCGTCCCGAGGATGAAGCGCTGTATCAGGACTTCTTCGCCGCCGTCACCGCCGAGGACTACCGGCTCCGCTTCTTCGGCGCCGGTCCCAACCTCTCGCACGGCTTCCTCGCTCGTCTCACGCAGATCGACTACGCGCGCGAGATGGCATTCGTCGCGATCGCGCAGAGGACCGGCGCCTTGCTGGGCGTCGTCCGCCTGATCGCCGATCCCGACTACACGCGCGCCGAGTACGCCGTTCTCGTACGGTCCGACCTCAAGGGGCGCGGACTAGGCTGGCGGCTCATGCAGCACCTGATCGAATACGCCAAGGCCGAGGGGCTGAACGAGCTGCACGGCTCGGTCCTCGCCGACAACAGCACCATGTTGCGGATGTGCGCCGAGCTCGGCTTCACCGTGGAGACCGAAGCTGAGGACGCCAACGTCCGCCGCGTCACGCTGAGCCTGGCATAGCCGGTAGCGCACGGGAGGCACGCCATGCGCGCGATGGTCCTGGAGAAGCCCGGCACGCTGCTGGAGTTGCAGGAGATCGCCGATCCCGCCCCGAGGCCGGGCGAGGTGCTGGTGAAGGTCGCCGCCTGCGGCGTCTGCCGCACCGACCTGCATGTCGTCGATGGCGAGTTGACCGAGCCGAAGCTGCCGATCATTCCGGGCCACGAGATCGTCGGACGGATCGAGGCGATCGGCTCCGGCGTCACCTCCTTCCGCATCGGCGAGCGCGTCGGCATCCCCTGGCTCGGGCACACTTGCGGGCGCTGTCCTTACTGCGCGTCCGGCCGCGAGAACCTGTGCGATGCGCCGCGCTTCACCGGCTACCAGATCGACGGCGGCTATGCCGAATATGCGGTCGCCGAGGCCGCCTACTGCTTTCCGCTGCCCGAGAGCTATTCCGACACCGCCGCCGCGCCGCTGCTGTGTGCCGGGCTCATCGGCTATCGCTCGCTGCGCATGGCCGGCGACGCTACCCGGCTCGGCATCTACGGCTTCGGGGCCGCGGCCCACATCGTTGCGCAGGTGGCCGAGTTCGAGGGACGATCCGTCTACGCCTTCACCCGGCCCGGCGACTCCGAGGCGCAGGCTTTCGCGCGATCGCTCGGATGCATCTGGGCCGGCGGCTCCGACGAGCAGCCACCGGCCGAGCTCGACGCGGCAATCATCTTTGCTCCGGTGGGTGCGCTCGTGCCCACGGCACTCGCCGCCGTGCGCAAGGGCGGCACCGTCGTGCTCGGCGGCATCCACATGAGCGACATCCCCGCCATGCCATATCGCCTTCTCTGGGGCGAGCGCGTCGTGCGCTCGGTCGCCAACCTCCCGCGTCAGGATGCTCGCGACTTCCTCGAACTTGCCGCGCGCAAGCCGATTACGACTCATGTCGAGCCGTTCCTCCTAGCTGAGGCCAACACCGCGCTCGACCGCCTCCGCACGGGACAGCTCACCGGCGCCGCGGTTCTGATTCCGAATTTAGCTTAAGTAGCGAGGCCAGAGCGGCAGCATGATGCAGACGGAGATCGAAGCGCCGGAGATTTCCCATCCGCACGCCATGCCCCCGAGCGACGTTCTGGCGCGGCTCCGCGTCGATCCGGAGCGCGGCCTCGACACGGCCGAGGCGGCAAACCGGCTTGAGAGCCACGGCCCCAACCGGCTCGAAGCGCACAAAACGCGGAGCATCCTCGCCATTCTCGCGCATCAGTTCGCCAGCGCCGTGGTCGCACTGCTGGCGTCCGCGGCGCTGCTCTCCCTGATCTTCGGCGACTGGCAGGAGGCGCTCGCGATCCTGATCGTGCTGCTGCTGAACGCGCTCATCGGCTTCGTCACCGAGTACAAGGCCGATCGCTCGATGCAGGCGCTGCGCGCGCTCGGCACCCAGGCGCAGCTCGTGCGCCGCAGCGGCAAGATGCTGCGGGTGCCGGCCGAGGACATCGTCCCCGGTGACATCATGCTGGTCGAGGAGGGCGACGTCGTCACGGCCGACGCCCGCCTCGTCAACGCCGCGGGCCTTGCCGCCGACGAGTCGACGCTGACCGGCGAATCGGTGCCGGTCGAGAAGGCGCCGCAGC
>JBIOVC010000043.1:0-2244 GCA_044867545.1 Hyphomicrobiaceae bacterium
CCGGTCCATCGGCACGGCGAATGACAGGCTGGTGAGCACCCCCAGGCAGCCGGCGCCTGCCACCACTGCATTCCCGCGCCGGACCAGGAACGGCTCGACCTGCCACAGCAGGACGAGGATCGGGATCGCCAGCAGCACGGCGACCCCGACCTTCCAGGCCAGGCCCGGAATGATGGCGAGCACAAACGAGAACGTGGCGGCGTCGATGATCAAGAGGTCGACGAACGTGACCGTCATCATGAGCACGTCGTGCTTGAACTGCGACACCACGATCAGGATCGCGATCATGGCCAGCGACAGCGCCGCCGCCGTCAGCGGGCGCCGCAGCAAGGCAAGCCAGAAACAGTTGAGCAGGCCCCAGGAGAGGACGAACGCCGCCTGCGCCGTCCGCTCGGCCTCGAACCAGATCAACACGCCGACCGCGGCGAGATGAAAGCCGGCCAGAAGCACCACGGCCCCCGCGTACCGGGGGTCGGCGGTCGCAGCGGCGAAGCGATTGCGCAGGAAAAGGACGGCGGGCGGCATGACTGGGGCACACGGGCCGCGTCCAGGCAGCACTCACCGGCGCGGGGCACCGTCATCATTCTGTAATAAAAACGTCATGGCAAGGGAAACATCATGGCGAGAGGTCTGGGCGAGCCGCACACTCGGTGCCCACCCTCCCCTGGAGAGTGACACCGAGCTCGGGGGCTCCTCCGCTACCTCGCCGCCGCCTTCTTCACGAAGCGGTCGTCGAAGGTCTTGGCGAGATCGACCTTGGCGTCCTTGAGCTCCGGATCGAACGCGGTCAGCATGTCGGATGCCGATTGTATGCCGGCGGCGGGGATGACCCCGGTAAGCGAATAGGCCGGCTTGTTGGCCTTGACCGCGGCCACATAGAGCGCCTTGTCACCGAGGTAATAGTCCTCCGGCACCGTTGCCGCGATCTCCTCCGGCGTCGCCTTCTCCAGCCACTTGAGCGTCTTGTAGAAGGCGTTGACCAGCGCCTGCACGGTGTTCGGGTTCTTCTCGATAAAGTCCTGCTTGATGTAGAGCACCGCCGCCGGGTTCGAGCCGCCGAAGATCGCGCGGGTGCCCTCCTCCGTCCGGCTGTCGGCGATGATCTTGATGTCGCCGTCCTGCTCCAGCTTGGTAATCATGGGGTCGAGATTGGAGAGCGCGTCGATCTCACCCTTCTTGATGGCGGCGACGGCCGATGGCCCGATGCCGACGCCGATGTAGGAGGCGTCGTCAGGTTTGAGGCCGGCTTTCGACATCAGATACATCACGAAGAAGTTGGTGGAGGAACCGGGCGCGCTCACGCCGATCTTCATGCCCTTGAGGTCGGCCGCGGATTTGTAGTTCGCGGCTCTTTCCTTGCGCAGCCCGACGACGATGCCGGGGAAACGGCCGAGCTCGATCACCGCCCGGATGTCCTGGCCCTTGGCCTGCATGCGGATGGTGTGCTCGTAGGCGCCGGTGACGACATCGACCGAGCCGCCGACTAGCGCCTGCAGCGATTGTGCGCCGCCGCGGAAGTCATTGATGGTGACGTCGAGCCCCTGCTCCTTGAAGTAGCCGAGCCGCTCGCAGATCGTCAGCGGCAGATAGTAGAGCGCGGTCTTGCCGCCGACGGCGAGGGTGACCTGCTTCTTCTCGGGCGTCTGGCCAAGGGCTTGACTATGCGCGGCCCCGATGAGCGAAAGCACGAGCGCCAGCGCCCCGGCTGCAAGCTTGACTGTCGTCATGTGATCCTCCCGGCGGCTCATCGCGAACCGCTTCTGTTGGGATTGTTATAAGGCGGCGGCAAGCGTCCGGAAAGCCTTCAAGAGAAAGCTCATGTGCGCGTTTCGGCCGCAACCGGCCGCCAGACCAGGAGGCGCCGTTCGACCAGCGTCACCAGGAAGTCGATGCCGATCACGAAGACGGCCAGCACGAGCATGCCGGCGAACACGCCGGCCACGTCGAACACGCCCTCGGCCTGCTGGATGATGTAGCCGAGTCCCGCGGCCGAGCCGAGATATTCGCCGACCACCGCGCCGACGACCGCAAAGCCGACCGCAGTGTGCAGCGAAGAGAACATCCAGGACAGCGCCGACGGCCAATACACATGACGCATCAGCTGGCGCTCGCTCATGCCGAGCATGCGGGCATTGGCGAGCACAGTCGGGCTCACTTCCTTGACGCCCTGGTAGACGTTGAAGAACACGATGAAGAAGACGAGCGTGACCCCGAGCGCGACCTTCGACCAGATGCCGAGCCCGA
>JBIOVC010000044.1:0-21270 GCA_044867545.1 Hyphomicrobiaceae bacterium
TCGCCCCTACGAACGCAAACAGCATTGCGATCTGCAGCTTGGCGGCCTCGAACGGATCGGCACCGGCGAGAACCTGGCCGGCCATCAGACCAGGCATCAGCACGGTACCCGCCGCGGTGACCGTGCCGATCACCGGAGCGAGAGCGCTCCTGAGCGCGCTGCGCAAGGGCCCTTCGAGTGCCGCCATCCTGGAGGCGCCGAGCGCGA
Organism: Hyphomicrobiaceae bacterium; assembly: GCA_044867545.1. Classification (GTDB taxonomy): domain Bacteria; phylum Pseudomonadota; class Alphaproteobacteria; order Rhizobiales; family Hyphomicrobiaceae; genus DATLZB01. The sequence goes on from JBIOVC010000044.1 coordinate 208, forward strand.
GCCTGGCGTCGATTGCCGGGCGCTCGGCGCGCGCGCTTTCGATCAGCTGATCGCCAACCGTGCTCGCGCCGACGAGCGCGTTTCCGAGGACCAGTCCGAGGATCGCGAGCGTGGTGCGGGCATCTGCAATCCCCTCCCGGCCGAGCACGGCCACCAACAGGAAAAGGGTAACGGTGCTTCCGGTCGCGAGCAGCGCGCTGGTCAACAGCCAGAAGCCGTGCCAGCTCCGCGGACTGCTGCGCGAGCCGAGCATGGCATGCCATCCCGCTGCCAGCACCATGGCGGCCGCGAGCAGCAGCACCAGCATCGAGGACGAATGCTCGATGGCAACCTTCATCAGCCAGCCGGCCGCCAGCAACTGAACGATCGCAAGCGCCAGCGAGGTTGCGAGCTGGCGCTCGAGGCCGAGCCGGAAAGCGATCGACAGCAGCCCGGCTGCGAGCGCGAGCGCCGAGGCCACGGCGAGATCGATCAGGGAGAGCGTTGGACTCATAGCCGGATCTCGGATCGCGGGCTTTGCAGAAGCGGTCGCGCCTTGGCTGCGGCCGGCGCCGCGGAAGGACCGAGCAGCAGGCGGATGTGCGCCAGCCGCTCGATCTGGCTTTCATCGTGGCTGACGAGAGCGATCACCCGGCCGGACAGCATGAGGAACCGGATCAACTCCTCGACCAGCGCTGCTGCCGCCGCATCGAGGTGAGCCGTCGGCTCGTCGAGCAGTAGCACGCTCGGTTCGTCGATGAGGCTGCGCAGCAGCCCGAGCCGCAGCCGCTCGCCGGTCGAGAGGATCGACACCGGCCGATCGAGCAGAGCATGATCGAGCCCGAGCGAGCGGAGCAGCCGGCCGAGCTTCTCGCCCGACCCCGCCGGCAGATGATCGCGCGGCCGCTCCGCCCACCAGGCGGGCTCTGCCGCGCAGTATCGAACCTGCCGCCGCCACGTCATGGCGCTGTCCTCGCCCCGCTCGGCGCCTTCGAGAAACACCCGCCCCTCTGCCGGATCGAGGTCCGCGATCGCGCGTAAGAGCCGCGTCTTGCCCGAGCCGGAAGGGCCCTCGATTGCCAGGCACTCGCCTGCGCGCACCTCGAACGAGAGGGGCGGCATGCCGCCGATCTTGAGCTTCTCGATCTTCAGCACGGAAGCGTTGTGTCCAAACCGCGCGAGACGGTGCGCGCCCATCGCTTCTTGCCACATTGCGTCCGGCCCCGCCCCGGCGGCGCCGACGGCCATCCCCAACTTTTCCGACCGAATGGCCGGTACGGCGGCCGTTCAGACCGCCTCTGGCAGTCCGAGAGCCGCGACCGAGGCAGCAAGGGATTGACGGTCGAACGGCTTGAGCAGGATTTCACCCGCACCCCGAGGCGCGTGCGACGGCGGCTGCCGCCTCGTCGTGCTCCGTCGCGCAGTAGATCACCGCGGGCATCCGCGCCTTGGCGAGCGGCCGGAGCTGAATCAGAAAGTCGCATCCGCTCATGTCGGGCAGCAGCCAGTCGAGCACGATAAGGTCCGGCATCCGGGCTTGGCACGACTCGAGCGCCCGAGCACCTTCCTCGGCCTCCCCGACCTCGAAGCGGAGATCCTCGATGATCTGCCGGGCGACCTTTCTGATCACGTCCAAATCGGCGACGACGAGGCAACGCATCAGGGTGCTGTCCTTCACGACTTGCGAGAAGACCGTGCGCCCAAGCACCGCCGGGGGCGCCGGGCGTCAGGACAGTGGAAAGGCCGGGTTAACGAATCGTTGAGACGACGGCGGGACTAGGCAGGGACGGCGGAGATCAGCACATCGGCCGCGTTCTTGGTGACGTCGAGCCGCATGCCGGCGGTCTGCGCAAGCCGCCATGTGTAGTACGGCTGGATCGTGAGTGCATCGAGCTGCGGCAGCCCGCTCCCCGAGATGAATTCGGAAAGATGCTGGGGCGGCCGGGCCGAGGTGCCCCGGCAGGACAGATAGAAGCTTGGCCGTTCGTACGGACCTTTGACCGTGACCTCGATCTCTCCGCCGCGCGGCAGCGCCGTAAGCGCGCTCGCGACCAGGTTGAGCAGCAGCTTGACGCGATCCTTCGCCATGTAGCCGGGACTCGCGTTCCAGACGAGCTTGTGCTTGGCCTGCCCGACGAAGCCGCGCGAGATCTGCTCGGCCGTGCCAAGCTCGATCAGCGCCCCCGCCGATCCCGCCGCACCGAACGCAAACCGCGCGAACTGGAGTCGCGCGGTGGCCTGCTGGGTGACATTGCGGATTACGTCGAGCGCATAGGACTTGGCGTCGATGTCGTCGTCCTCGTCAAGGATCTCGAGGCCGTTGTAGATCGCCCCGACGGGCCCGATGACATCATGGCAGATCTTGCTCGAGATCAGGGCAGCCAGCTCCAGGTCCGACGGCTGCGCGTGTTGATTCATCGATGCCCTCTTTGCCGCGCCGAAACCGGCCGCTTGCCGAATCCTTTATCTGCGTTGATACATGCGCCGCCGAGCCCTTGCAAAGGCCGGAACCGGCACCGAACACGCGTTCCCTGTTTTTGCTCGGGAATTGAGTCATTGTAGTCACGCGATGGCGCCCGATCGCGCCTCGCAGGAGGTGTCGGAGCGCGAATCACCCGCGGCCGCTTGCCATGTTTCGACTCGACCACGCCGATCTCGCCGACCGCCTGCTGCCCGCGCTGGCTGCCGCCGGTGCTTGCCTGCTCGCTCATCGGCGGGCGGGCGTCAAAGTCCGGCTCAAGCAGGACGGCTCGCCCGTGACGATCGCCGACCACGAGGCCGAGGCGATCGTCCTCGAAGGGCTCGCAGCTGCCGCCCCGGAGGTTCCCGTTCTCGCCGAGGAAAGGGGCCTCGTCGGTCCGCCATTCGCCGGCGGCCGCTGGTTGTTCCTCGTCGATGCGCTTGACGGTACGCGCGAGTTTGTAGGGCGCACTGACGATTTCACCGTGAACGTCGGGCTGCTCGACGCCGGCCGGCCGGTGTTCGGCATGGTGCTGGCGCCGGCTTGGGGCCAAGTTTTCGCAACTCTTGGCGCAGAGCGCGCTGTCGAGGCTGATCTTGCGCCTGATGATGCCGTGGGCTCGTTTGCCGATCTGGCCGGTCGCGACATCGCCACCGTGGAGCCCGATCTGAACGCCCTGCGGATCGTTGCGAGCCGGTCCCGGCGCACGCCGGACCTCGACCGCTTCGTGGCGGAGAACCCGGGAGCCTCGGTACGCCGCTTGGGATCGTCCGTGAAGTTCTGCCTGGTGGCCCGCGGGGAGGCCGATGTCTATCACCGCTTCGGCGAGACGTCGGCCTGGGACACTGCAGCCGGCCACGCGGTGCTGCTCGCAGCCGGTGGCTTTGTCACCACCGGGGACGGTCGGCCGCTCGACTACTCGGGCATCGCCCACACCCATACCAATCCGCCGTTCATTGCCTGGGGCCGGGCCGCCACTGCCGCCGCGCTGCTGCCGGTGCGCTGACAGCACAAGCCGCCGAATTCGTTGAAATACGGCCTCTTGGCCACACTTTGGTAATACTTCGAGAGGATGGTTTGGAATCGGTTGCCGGTTGTCCCAGCGGCGCCGGCTGCAACATGAATTCGAGCGAGCTCCCTCATGTCACGCTGCCGTTGCCTGATCGCGGTTGGCGCTCTCATCGTGGCGTTGATACCGGTTGCCGGCACCGCGCAGGAGCGGCTGCCGTGGGAGCGCACCGACCCATACGCCGGACAGCCACCGAGCTCCGGCTGGCCGAGTCAGTCGCCACCACCGGCCGACGCGTATCGACCCCCGAGCAACAGCTATCCCTCGTCCGGATCACCGCCTCCGCCGCCCCGGACGAGCGATCCCTATGCCCCGCCCCCCTCCGGCCAGAGCTATGGGTCGAACCAGGGCTACGGCTCCAATCAAGGCGGCCAGAGCTATGGTAGCCAGTCGTCCGGCTATGGTTCACCCTACGCGCCGCCGTCGAACCGCTACGGCGAGCCTTATGATCCGAACTATGGCGATCCCGGTCCCGGGCCCGAGCCTTATGGTCCGCCGCCCGGCGCCTACGACCAGCGCACCTACTCCCGCAGCGAGATCGTAGACACCGGTCACCGCTTCTTCGGCAGCGTCACCCAGGGTCTCGCCGGTGCGGTGGAGTTCGCCTTCCAGCAGGCGGGCAGGCCCAACGGCTATATCCTCGGCGAGGATGCGGGCGGCGCCTTCTTCGCTGGCCTCCGCTACGGCGAAGGCGTCCTTTATACCAAGGACGCCGGCCAGCATCGCGTGTACTGGCAGGGGCCGTCGTTCGGCTACGACTTCGGCGGCGAAGGCTCCAAGACGATGGTGCTCGTCTACAACATGCGCCACCCTTCTGACATCTACAGCCGCTTCGCTGGCGTCGAGGGCTCCGCCTATTTTGTCGGCGGCGTGAGCGTGCAATTCCAGAAATCCGGCAACATGACGCTGGCGCCGATTCGCACGGGTGTGGGCATCCGGCTAGGTGCAAACGTCGGATATTTGAAGTATACGCGGACTCCGACCTGGAATCCCTTCTAGGCCACTCATATTTTGAGCGTCGGGCAGTCGGGAAACGGCGGGGCGTGCGGTTTCGGCCGGTCTAGCCCCTTCGGCACGAATTCGGGAAAGCGGCAAGTGATCACGATCCAGTCGATGATGCTCGTGACCTTGGGCTTTCTCGTTGCGAGCCTGATCGGGCTCGCCATTGCGCCCGCCTACCGGCGCCGCGTTGCCAGGCTGACTTCCGAGGAGATCAGGCGGTCCATTCCGGTAACCGAGGCCGAGATCAGGGCCGACAAGGACCGCTTGAGGGCCCAGTTCGCCATCCGCGTGCACAAGCTCGAGGCTCAGAACGAGCAGCAGCACCTTGCCGCCGCCCGCCAGCTTGTCGAGCTGAACCGCCGCGACGCCGAGATCGCCAGCCTCCGCAGCGAGGTCGAGGCGATGAAGGGCGATATGGAGGAGAGCGTCAACGCGCGCCGCGTGCTTGAGCACACCGTCACCGACAGCCTGCCGAAGCTCGAGCAGCGTCTCGCCGAGGCCCGCCAGCTTCTCCACCAGCGCGACCGCGAGATCAATGAGCTGAACGGCGAGACCATGAAGAGTGTGCGGGCGCTCGACGAGGCGATGCAGATGAACGCTCAGCAGCGCCAGGAGATCGACCGCATCACGACCGTGCTCAACACCCGCGCGGCGGTCAATCGCGAGGGCTTGAGCGATCCGCGTTTCGACGGCGAGCTCGCATACAAAGCCGAGATCGAGGCGCTCCGCGCAAAGACCCGTGATCAGGCCTCCCTCATCAGCCGTCTGCAGTCGGGCGACCACAGGGCGGCGAGTGCGGACGCGCCTGCCGGCGGCAATGGCGCCGATGCCGTCGCGGCCGGCGACGTCGAGCGCCTGAAGCGGGATCTCGCCGACGCGGAATCGGCGTTGAGGTCGGCACGCGGGAGCGCCGAGGCCGGGTCCGTTGCTGCCGAGTCCAGAGTTGCTCAGCTCCAGGCCAAGGCCGATGACCAGGCAGCCGAGATCGCCAAGCTCAAGGCGCTGCTCGAGACCTACGAGGGAGGTCCGGATGGCGATCGCTCCATCACGTTGAGGGACAGCAGGATCGCTGCCAAGGCGCGGATCAACTCGCTGCAGGCGCAGGTCACTCAGCAGCTTGTCACTATCCAGCGCCTGCGCGCCGAGGTGGCGTCCGGCAACGAGCGTCTCGCCCGCCAGGCGGCCCACTTCATGGATGAGATGCGCAGGCTTGGTGCCGGCAAGTTGCCGGCCTCCGCCGATGCGCGCCGCGCCCGCGAGACGACCGCTCCCCGGCGCAGCCTGTCGGAGCGCATCACCAGTGCGAAGCCCGCGCTCGCCGACAAGCTTGCTCAGCCAAAGCAGGCCGAGAACAACGGTTCCGCCCGCACGCAGGCGTCAGCCGAGCGTGCCACCGACCGCTCGAAGGTGAGCGACTACCTGAAGGCCCTGTCCGATCCGGAGGCGGAAGCCGCCAAGGCCAAAGAGTCCGACGTGGCTCAAAGCACAGCGGCGGCGGCGGCAAAGGGTGAGGAAGCTGCCGCTCCCCGCAACGGCGAGGCAAAGAAGCCCGCCAAGCCGAGGTTCCGGCTGATGGAGCGGATCACCGGCATCAGCAAGACCTGAACGCTGCAGAAGCAAAGACGGGCCGGACGCTGAGCATCCGGCCCGCTTGTTGAGATCCTGAGATGCCGCTCACTTCGGCTGTGGCACGATCCTGAGCCACGGGCGCGGCGCCTTCCAGCCCTGCGGATACTTCTTCTTGGCGTCCTCGTCTGACACCGAGCCGGCGATGATGACGTCGTCGCCGTTCTTCCAGTTCACAGGCGTTGCGACCTTGTGCTTGGCGGTGAGCTGCAGCGAGTCGATCACGCGCAGCACTTCGTCGAAGTTGCGCCCCGTCGTCATCGGATAGACGAGGATCAGCTTGATCTGCTTGTCCGGGCCGACGATGAACACGTTGCGCACGGTCTGATTGTCGGCGGGCGTGCGTCCCTCCGACGAGCTCCCGGCGCTCGCCGGCAGCATGCCGTAGAGCTTCGAGACCTTGAGATCGGAATCGCCGATCATCGGATAGTTCGGCGCATATCCCTGCGTCTCCTTGATGTCGGCCGACCACTTCTTGTGGCTCTCGACCGGGTCGACGCTGAGACCGATGATCTTCACGTTGCGGCGGTCGAATTCAGGCTTCAGCTTCGCCATGTAGCCGAGCTCGGTGGTGCAGACCGGCGTGAAGTCCTTGGGATGCGAGAATACGACGGCCCAGGAATCGCCGATCCAATCGTGAAACTTGATCTTGCCTTCCGTCGTCTGCGCCTCGAAGTCCGGCGCAGTGCTGCCGATTTGCAGGGTCATAATTTTCTCCTCCAGGGTGACGAAGCCGCGCCCCATGTCGCCTCTGAAGCGGGGTGGTCGGGCTGCACAAGTAGCTAATATCCTTGCGCGATCCGATCAACCCACAGCCGAGGCATGCGGTTGCTCCGAGCCGACGGGACCTGTCAGCGTGTTCGCCTGTCGGCGCAGTCCGAGCAAACGCATTCCATCCATGTCCGGCGCCTGGAGTTTGAACTGGGCTCAATTCGGCGTCCGGCTCACAAGCATCGGTCCGCTGGTCGCCCTTACGCTGTCACCCCGGGAACAGCCTAGTGTGATGATCGAGAAATTCGCCAGTGCTCGCGGCTCCCTTCCGAGCGAATTTCTTGATCTGAATCACACTAGCAACTCTAAGATTCTAGTGCCCCTTATGATTCCGAAGTTCGCTCGGGAGCCTGGCATCAGCACAGGCGAACTTCGGAATCGGGGCACTAGCCCGAGCATCAGCGCAGCAGCCGCTCGGCCTTGTCGTCGTGCGCCAGGTCCTCGATCTCCGAGCGCTTGATGCCGATGTCCTTCAGCGTCCGGTCGTCGAGGGCCCGCAGAACAGCGATCGTGGAGTTGCGCGCGCGCCGGATCGAAGCGAATTCCCAGGACTGGGCCAAGCCTTGGATCAGGCGCTTGGCCGCGCCGAGACCCATCCATTGCGGCTGCAACCGGCTTGACGTCTCGGCAGAGGTCATACGCATTTCTCTGGCTCCTTGATCATCTCAACTCGAGAGTTTCTTTTGTGTGTGCGCCATATGCGGGCATTCGCGCCTTGCGCGCAAACCATGGTTTCTCTAGGCTGACATAGTTTTTCTAATGAACAAGGGAAGGCAGGTAAGATGCCCCGGCGGCTGCCGCCTCTGAATGCGGTCAAGGCTTTCGAGGCTGCCGCCCGCCACGAGAGCTTCACGAAAGCCGCCGAGGAGCTGTGCGTCACGCAAGGCGCGGTCAGTCAGCAGGTGAAGGCGCTGGAGGCCGAGCTCGGCGTGCGGCTCTTCAATCGCGAGCGCCAGCGCCTCGTCATCACCGACGCGGGCCGGCAGTACCTCGGCGTCGTCCGCGATGTGCTCGACCGGCTGGCCGACGGCACGCGGCGACTGCTCGAGCGCCGCAGCAGTGGCACGCTGACGGTTACGACCTCGCCGAGCTTTGCCGCCAAGTGGCTGGTGCATCGGCTCGGCCGTTTCGCGACGACCCATCCCGAGATCGATCTTCGCGTCAGCGCCTCGCTGCAGCACGTCGACTTCGTGCGCGAGGACGTCGACCTGGCCATCCGCCACGGCGACGGCAACTGGCCGGGTCTCGAGGTGAAGCGTCTGTGCACGGAGGAGATCTTCCCGGTCTGCAGCCCGCGCCTGCTCGAGGGCGGCCGTGCGCTCGAGCGTCCCGCCGACCTCGCACACCACGTGCTGTTGCATCAGACCGACCGCTCAGGCTGGACGAGGTGGCTGGAGGCTGCCGGCATCGACGGCATCGACACTGGCCGCGGACCGGTCTTAAGCGAATCGAGCATGGCGATCGATGCGGCAGTCGACGGCCACGGCGTCGCCCTTGCCCGCACCGCGCTTGCCGCCTTCGACCTCTTGGCCGGCCGGCTCGTGCGCCCGTTCGGCCCGGCGCTGCCAGTCTCCTTCGCCTATTGGATCGTCGGTCCGAAATCGACTGCAGGGCTGCCGAAGATCAAGGCCTTCACCGAATGGCTGATCGCCGAGGCGGCCGACGACCTGAAACGGGTCGATGAGCTCACCGACCGCGGTGCGCTTGCCGGAGCACGCTGAGCCGGAAGGCGCTCAGCTCGTTCGCTGCGGCAGTCGTGCGGCAATGTAGTCCGCCGCTGTTCTCCGCGGCGGAGCAGGAACATTGCTGACGAAGCCCGCGAACGCCTCGAGCCCACGCGGCACCGGCCCGCCATAGGCCCAGTCGAGCAGCTCGACGGTGTGCACGATCGGAATGTCAGTCCCCTGAGCGATCTGCGTGATGCAGCCGATGTTGCCGGCAGCAACTACGTCCGGCTTGACGCTCTGGATGTTTGCCACCTTGCGGTCGCGTAGCTGCCGCGCGATCTCCGGCTGCAGGATGTTGTACGTCCCGGCCGAGCCGCAGCAGATGTGCGCCTCCGGGATGTCGAGCACGGTGAATCCCGCTGTTTTCAGAAGCTCCTTCGGCTCATCGTGGATGCTCTGGCCATGCTGCAGCGAGCAGGCGGAGTGATAGCCGACCCTGAGGCTCGACCAGCGCTTCGGCGGCCCGAGGTCGTAGGCGGCAAGGAACTCGGCGACATCCTTGGCGAGCACGGAGATCGCCGCGGCGCGCTCCGCATAGCCCTGGACGTTGGCGAGCATGTGCCCGTAGTCCTTCACGGTCGTGCCGCAGCCCGACGCATTGATGATGATCCCGTCAACCTGGCCTCGCGCGATCAGCTTTGACCACGCATCGACATTGCGCTTGGCGAAGCCGAGCGCCTCGTCCTCGCGCCCGAGGTGGTGGACGAGCGCGCCGCAGCAGCCCGACCCGCTCGCCACCTCGACGTCGACGCCGCTCCGCGCCAGCAGCCGGATCGTCGCATCGTTGATGTCGGGTCGGAGCACCTGCTGGGCGCAGCCCGCGAGCATGATGACCCGGCCACGGCGCGCCACCTTGGTGGCAGCCGTGCCGGGGCCGGAGAACTTGGGCGTCCGCGTCGGCTTCGGTGGCGCAAGCTCGAGCATGGCGGCAAGCTCCGGCCAACCGAACCGGCGCATCAGCCCCTTCAAGGGCTGCCCGAATGGCGCTGCCCGCAGCGCCCAGCGCATGCGCGCCGGGTGAGGCAGGACTGATGCGAGCAGGCGGCGGATGAGCTGCTGCTTCGGGCTGCGTCTGCCCGTCCTCTCGATGTGCTGCCGGGCGAGATCGACGAGGTGCATGTAGTCGACCCCGCCGGGGCAGGTCGTCATGCACGACAGGCACGACAGGCAGCGGTCGATATGGAGCTGGACCTCGGCGCTCGCATTGCGGCGCCGCTCGAACATGTCCTTCATCAGGTAGATGCGGCCGCGCGGGCTGTCGCGCTCATCGCCGAGCAGGATGTAGGTCGGGCACGTGGCAGTGCACAGCCCGCAATGCACGCATCGCCTGAGGATGCTCTCGGCCTCGGCGATCCGCATGTCCTTGAGCTGTCGCGGCGTGAAGTTGGTCTGCATGGTTCGGGTTCGCCCTCGGCCGCGCCGTCAGAACGTGGCGTACATGCGGCCGCGATTGAGGATGCCGGCCGGATCGAATGTCGCCTTGATCCGTCGCGTCAGGCGCTCGACGGTGGTGCCGAGCGGCTGAAACACGTCGATCGCTGCACGCACCGGCGCATCCGCACGGATCAGCGTAGCATGGCCGCCATGCAGCGCGATCACCCGCCTGACATCGGTAGCGCCGGCATCCGCTGACGGCGGCACCTCGAGCCAGACTAGCCCGCCCGACCAGTCGTACATCGCCGTCACCGGCATGTATTGTCCGATCGCGGCGACGACCTTGGGACCCGACCGGGGAGCGGTCGAGATCCGCCAGAGCGGCGTCCGGTTCCCGCTGAGCACGGAGAGCTGGCGCATCTCGTCCCAGAACGCGAGTGAGCCCGGCGTATCGAGGACGTGGATCTCGCCGTAGGGCGCGAGCAGCGTCTTGAGCTTCTCGCTGCGGTAGGCGATCGACCCGGCAAAGGTTTCAAGCCTCAGCGCGGTAAGCGAGGTGCCGAGTGCTTTCAGCTCCGGATGCCAGAGGCGGCGTGTGATCGCCTGCTGTAGATGCACGGCGCCGGAGACCTCGTGCGGCGTGCCGAGCGCTGTGCACAGCACCTCGACGCCGATCTCGTCCGGCAGGCCGGGGATGATCAGCGTCGCGGTCGCTTCCGGCATCGGCAGCACCTTGAACGTCACCTCGGTGATCACCGCGAGCGTCCCCCAGCTTCCGGCGAGTCCGCGCGTGACGTCGTAGCCGGTGACGTTCTTCATCACCCGGCCGCCCGACTTGATGCTCTCGCCTCGGCCCGTCACCGCCTTCAGTCCCAGCAGATGGTCGCGCGCCGCCCCGGCGGCGATGCGGCGGGCGCCGGAAAGGTTGGTGGCGAATACGGCACCAATCGTGCCCTGGCCGCGCTGCTGTGAGAAGAGCGCGCCAAGGTCGAGCGGCTCGAAGGCCAGCATCTGTCCCCGGCGGGCAAGCTCCGTCTCGATCTCGCTAACGAGCGTCCCGGCCCTGGCGCTCATGACGAGCTCGCTCGGCTCGTAGAGTGTCACGCCGCGCATCGCCCGCGTCGTCACGTCGGCGGCGGTCTGCATCGGCCGACCGATGCCGCGTTTGGATCCGCTGCCTGATATCTCGAGCGGCCAGCCGCGCTCGGCCGCATCCGAGATGACGCTGGCGAGCTCCCAGTCGACCGCAGGTCTCAGCACTTCGCTCACGTCGGCCTGCCCTCACGCCGCATCGCGCTCGCTGGGCCGTCCAGCGAGCGGAAAGACCTTGTCGGGATTGAGCAGCCACTTGGGGTCGAAGGCCGTCTTGATCCGCATCTGCACGGCAAGGTCGGCCTCGGAGAACTGGACCGGCATCAGGTCCCGCTTCTCGATGCCGACGCCGTGCTCCCCGGTCAGGCATCCGCCGACGGCAACGCAGAGCTTCAGAATCTCTGCACCGGCTTCTTCCGCGCGGGCCGCCTCGTCTGTATCGTTGGCGTTGTAGAGGATGAGCGGATGCAGGTTGCCGTCGCCGGCGTGGAAGATGTTGGCGACGCTGAGCCCATGCCGCCGACAGATCTCCGTGATCTTGACCAGCACCTCGGGCAGCCGGCTGAGCGGGATTACGCCGTCCATGCAGTAGTATTCCGAGATCCGGCCGATCGCCCCGAACGCGGCCTTGCGTCCCTTCCAGATTCGCGCGCTTTCGGCCGCGCTGCGGCTGACGTGCATCGCGGTCGGTTGGAACGGCAGGGCGATATCGGTGATGCGCTGGAGCAGGTCGGTGATCTCGGCCTCCGATCCTTCGACCTCGACGATGAGCAGCGCCTCCGCGTCGGTCGGGTACCCGGCCTTTGCGAACGCCTCGCAGACGCGGATCGCCGGCTTGTCCATGTACTCGATCGCAACCGGGATGATGCCCGCGCCGATGATCGCCGCGACGCAGGCGCCTGCCGCCTCCGGCGAGTTGAAGCCGAGCAGCATCGGGCGCGCGCCTTCGGGCGACTTCAGGATGCGGACCGTGGCCTCGGTCACGATGCCGAACTGACCTTCCGAGCCGACGATCAGCCCGAGCAGGTCGTAGCCGGTCGCATCGAGGTGTTTCCCGCCGATCTCGACGATCTCGCCGTCCATCAGCACCATGCGGACGCCGAGCACGTTGTTGGTGGTGACCCCGTATTTGAGGCAGTGCGCACCGCCGGAGTTCATCGCGATATTGCCCGCAATCGTGCAGGCGAGCTGGCTCGAGGGGTCCGGTGCGTAGAAGAACCCGCGCTGCGACACGATGCCGGTGACGGCGAGATTGGTGATGCCGGCCTCTAGTCGCGCGGTGCGGTCCTCGTAGCTGACCTCGAGCATGCGGTTCATCTTGGAGATGCAGATGACGACGGCATCCTCTGCCGGCAGCGCGCCGCCCGAGAGCGATGTCCCTGCTCCGCGCGGCACGACCTTGATCCCCTGCTTGTGGCAGTAGCGCAGAGCGGTGGCGACCTCCTCGGTCGACTGCGGCAGCACGACCGCCAGCGGCATGCGGCGATAGGCGGTGAGTGCGTCGGTCTCGAACGCGCGGCGTCCGTCCTCGTCCGCGATGATCCGGTCGGCGCCGAGCAGCGTCGAGAGCTCCGCAATGATGCTCCTGCGCTGCGAGAGGACCTTCTTGTCGGGTGCGGCAAGTTCGATCGTGCTCATCTTGGGAACCCTTGCGCGACAAGACGTCCTTGTTGCACGCCTGGAGCCGACACGGTTTAGTCGGCCTCTAACGATGCCGCGCCCGCCGGAACCCGCCTTGCTGATGGCCGCCATCGTCGCACGCAGAGCACAAGCCGGCAATATGTCGAGGCCGGGATGAAGCGCACGATTCGATGGCGGTCGCTACGTGGAAAACCGCAACAGAGACAACGTGGGAGCAATGATGAGACCTTCGGCCTCAGCCCTTGCAGTGCTGTTCATCGCTTTCTCATCGCCCGTGCCCTCGACCGCCCAGGACGCCGAGCTCGGCGAGCAGGTCTTCCGGCAATGCCGCGCATGCCATCTGGTGGGCGATAGTGCCAGGAACCTAGTCGGACCGCCGCTGAACGGCGTCGTCGGGCGCCCGGCGGGCACGATTGAAGGGTTCAACTACTCCCCGGCAAACCGCGAAGCGGGCGCCAAGGGGCTCGTTTGGACCGAGGAGAACCTTTTCAAATACCTCGAGAATCCCCAGGCCTTCATGCCCGGAACCAAGATGTTCTACGCCGGTGTGAAGGCCGAGGACGCGCGCCGCGACCTCATCGCCTACCTGAAGAAGTTCTCGCAGAAATAGGCGTGTTGCAGTGCGGTCGGAGCGGATCTCCGGGCCTGAGTACTAATTTGGTCTGCGGCCTCCGCCGGCCGTGATATGAGCGTTTCGTCACATCACCGATCGTCCGTGCCGCCGTCGATGGCACCCTGAGACCGAGCCTGCCGCCGATGCCCGAGCCTTTGCAGGAGCGACCGCGCGTCGGGCTGTTCGTGACCTGCCTCGTGGACCTGTTCCGACCCTCTGTCGGCTTCGCCGCGGTGAAGCTGCTGCAGTTTGCTGGCTGCGAGGTGACGGTCCCGCGGGCGCAGACGTGCTGCGGGCAGCCGGCCTACAACTCGGGCGACCGGTCGAACGCGGCAGCGCTCGCCCGCCAGACCATCGCGGCGTTCCAGGGCTTCGACTACGTGGTCGCGCCATCCGGCTCCTGCGCCGGCATGCTGAAGCACCATTACCCGCAACTGCTTGCCGATGACCGGGAGTGGTCCGGCAAGGCGAGAGCGTTCGCCGAGCGCGTGCACGAGCTCGTCTCGTTCCTGACCGACGTGCGCGCCCTTGACCGCGTCGATGCCCGCTGCGATGCCCGCGCCACCTACCACGACAGCTGCTCGGGCCTGCGCGAGCTTGCCATCAAGGAGCAGCCGCGGCGCCTGTTGAGGTCGGTCGCCGGCCTCGAGCTCGTTGAGATGGAGGATGCCGAGGTCTGCTGCGGCTTCGGCGGCACCTTCGCCATCAAGTACCCCGAGATCTCAAACGCGATGGTCCAGAAGAAGATCGACAACGCAACCGCTGCCGGTCCTGAGATGCTGCTTGCCGGAGACCTCGGCTGCCTGCTCAACATTGCCGGAAAGCTCAGGCGCCAGGGCCGCCCGATTGCCGTGCGTCATGTCGCCGAGGTGCTGGCCGGCGAGCTCGACGCCCCGCCCGTGGGAGAGCCTGCGGAGAGCAGCAGCTAGCGAGAGCCGATGCAACCGACCGTCGCATCATTCAAGGACAACGCCCGCGCCGCGCTCGCCGACAAAGAGCTGCAGAGCGCACTCGAGGGCCTGCAGAACGGCTTCGTCGCGCGGCGGGCCTTGATGCGCGACCGGCTGCCCGAGTTCGAGCAGCTTCGCGAGGTCGGCCGCGACATCCGCGATCACGCGCTCGCCAACCTCGACCTCTACCTCGAGATCTACGAGGAGCGCGCGAAGGCCGCCGGCGCCGTCGTCCACTGGGCGGCAACCGCCGAGGACGCCCGCCGCATCGTGCTCGACATCTGCCAAGAGGCACGAGCGCGCATTGTCACCAAGGGCAAGTCGATGGTCTCCGAGGAGATCGCGCTCAATGCCCACCTAGAGGCGGCGGGCCTCGAGGTCGTCGAGACCGATCTCGGCGAGTACCTCCTGCAGATTCGCAACGAGAGCCCGAGCCACATCATAGCGCCGGCGATCCACCTGACGATGGACAAGATCGAGGCCGACTTCCGCCGCACGCACGCGCATCTCGCCGAAAACCGCGTGCTCGCCGAGCCCGCGCAACTCGTCGATGAGGCGCGTCGCGTCCTGCGAGAGAAGTTCCTCGCCGCCGATGTCGGCATCACCGGCGCCAACTTCCTGGTGGCAGAGACCGGCTCCTCGATCATCGTCACCAACGAGGGCAACGGCGATCTGACCCAGTCGCTCGCCAAGGTCCATGTGGTGATCGCCTCGATCGACAAGGTCCTGCCGACGCTCGAGGATGCGACCTCGGTCCTGCGCCTGCTCGCCCGTTCCGCTACCGGGCAGGAGTTCACCTCCTACACGACGATCTCGACGGGCCCCCGCCGGCCGGACGATCCAGACGGACCCGCGGCCTACCACGTCGTCCTGCTCGACAACGGCCGCTCCGAGCTGCTTGGCACGCCGTTCCGCGAGGTATTGCGCTGCATCCGCTGCGGGGCGTGCATGAACCATTGCCCGGTCTACAGCGCGATCGGCGGCCAGTCCTACGGCTGGGTCTATCCGGGCCCGATCGGCGCGGTGGTTACGCCGGCGCTCCTCGGCGTTCGTCAGGCCGCGCACCTCCCCAACGCATCGACGTTCTGCGGTCGCTGCGAGAGCGTCTGTCCCGTCAAGATCCCACTGCCGAAGCTGATGCGCCATCACCGCGAGGCCGAGTTCGATCTGGGCGGCCCGAGCTTGCGCTACCGAATGGGTCTCGCGGCATGGGCGTTCTTCGCGCGCCGCCCGAGGCTCTACCATCTGGGCGCGCGCTTCCTCACCGTGATGCTATCGGCCTTCGGCGGCAATCGCGGCGCCTTCCGCCGGCTTCCGATGGCAGGCGGCTGGACCCGGCACCGCGACCTGCCCGCTCCGCAGGGCCGCACGTTCCAGCAGTTGTGGGCGGAGCATCAGCGCGGAGTGCCGAGATGAGCGCGCGCGAGGCGATCCTCGGCAAGGTCCGCGCCGGTCTGCGCGCTGGGAGCGCCGACGCACCATCCCGCCGCGCCGCGATCGAGCAGCGCCTTAGCGCGCACGACCGCCAGCCCATACCGCAGCGGACGGCCGGCAAACCGTCCGAGGCGCTGACCGCCCTGCTCCGGGGCTATATCGAAAGCCAGACGGCGACCGTGATCGAGGTTACTTCGGACGATGCCGTACCGGCCGCGATCGCAGGCTATCTCCGAGCCAACAACCTGCCGGCCCGCCTGCGCTCCGGGCTCGATCCAATTCTCAACCGTCTGCCATGGGAGCGCGAGCCGACGCTTGAGATCGAGCACGGCCCCGCCGAGGCCCAGGATCAGACCGGGCTCACCCGCGCCCTCGCCGGAGTGGCAGAGACCGGAACCCTCGTCATGGCCTCAGGACCGGACAACCCGGTCACGCTCAACTTCCTGCCCGAGACCCACATCGTGCTGCTCGCGGCCGGCGATATCGTCGGGCCCTACGAGGACGCGTGGGTGAAGCTGCGCGCGCGCTTCGGCGAGACCATGCCGCGCACGGTCAACATGATCTCGGGCCCCTCATGCACCGGCGACATCGGCTCGACGATTATCAGAGGTGCGCACGGGCCGCGGCGCATGTGCGTCATCATCGTCGGCGGGTAGCCGACGTGTCCGCAGACGACGTGCCGTGACATCAGCGCTGACCGGCACCCTTCCTCTCCGTCACGGCCGCGAAGGCGGCCGCCTACGCCAGCTTCAACACGCACAACGCTCGTGACGCTCGGTCAGCCATGAGTGTACCGCGCGCGGAGACGTGTCGTGGGTGGCCGCCTCCGCGGCCATGACGTTAGCGAGGGGCAACGCCGGCTCACTACCCGGTTGTCCGATCAATGCGAGTAGTGCGCTACCGGCGCCGGAGGCATCCGCGCATGCAGGCCTGCAGTTGCGCGTCGCAGGAGGGCGAGCCCTTGGTCGCGATCCGGCACTGGTTCCACTGTGCCCGGCACGAGCTGGTGCAGGAATCCTGCGCGACGACGATGCGTGAAGACTGGGACGTGACATCCGCTGCTGCGCCGCCAGTGAGCGCGACGGCCAAGATACCGAGCAATATCAGTCGCCGGTGCATCTGGCATTTGTCCCTTGCTGGCTCGCCGCTGGGTTCCCGTGGGAGCGCGCGGCGCATTGTCGGCAGTGCACGGTTCTAAGCAATAGCTTGGCCCGGATGAATGGAGCCTGAACCAGAGCAGTGCGGCCAGTCAGAATGCATACTCCGCAAATACCCGCGAAATGTCTCCGTTCCAATCCCCCCGATAGTGCGACAGCAACTCGTCGGCCGGCGTCATGCCGGTGCGCTCCACCTGCTCCAGCACGTCGAGATACATCGTCTCGTCGCGCCCTTTGCTGTCCCGGCGGTTCCGGTTCTTGAGACCGCTGTGCGCAATCGCGAGCACTTCGCGCGCGATCGCATGCACCGTCGTGCCGCGGAACTTCGCCTCGAGCGCCGACTTCGGCACGTCATCGCGCAGCGCCTGACGCTCCTCCGCGCTCCAACCCTTGACGAGGTCCCACGCAGCGTCGAGCGCGGTCGCGTCATAGAGGAGCCCGACCCACAATGCTGGCAGCGCACAGATCCGCCGCCATCGGCCGCCGTCCGCGCCGCGCATCTCGAGGAACCGCTTGAGCCGAACCTCGGGAAACAACGTCGTGATGTGGTCCGACCAGTCGTCGAGGGTTGGCCGTACGCCAGGCAGCTGGGCGAGCCTGCCGTCGAGGAAGTCGCGGAACGAGGCGCCGGCGACATCGATGTAACGCCCGTCGCGGTAGACGAAGTACATGGGCACGTTGAGGGCGTATTCGACGTAGGCGTCAAAACCCATCCCGGCCTCGAACACGAACGGCAGCATTCCCGTCCGATTGGGATCGGTATCGCGCCACACCTCGCTGCGCAGCGACTTGAAGCCGTTGAGCTTTCCCTCCGTGAAGGGCGACGCGGCAAACAGCGCCGTGGCGATCGGCTGCAGCGCGAGCGAGACGCGGAACTTCTTCACGAGGTCGGCTTCGCTCGCGAAGTCGAGGTTCACCTGGATGGTGGCGGTCCGGTACATCATGTCGAGCCCGCGCCGGCCGACCTGCGGCATGTATCGGGTCATCACCGCATAGCGCTGCTTCGGCATCCGCGGGGTCTCGGCCAGCGTCCATGTGGGCGAGAATCCGAGCCCGAGGAATCCGATACCGAGCCCCTCGCCGAGGTCGAGCACCTGGCGGAGGTGCGACTGAGTCTCGGCACAGCTCAGGTGCAGGTTCTCGAGCGGCGCGCCCGAGAGCTCGAACTGTCCGCCGGGCTCGAGCGAGACCGTCTCCGAACCCTCGCCGGCCGGCCGCTTGAGCGCAATGATGTTGCCGCCTTCGAGGATCGGTTCCCAGCCATAGCGCTCGATCAGCGCCTGCATCAGGCTGCGGATGCCGCGCGGTCCCTCGTATGGGACCGGGGAGAGCGTATCGGTATGGAACACGAACTTCTCGTGCTCGGTCCCGATCCGCCATTGCTTCTCCGGCTTGCATCCGGCCGCGATCCAGGCGACGAGATCATCGCGCGAGCGAACTGTCCGGCTCGGCGCTCCGTCCTGGCGGGTTGACATGCGTTTCCTCAGGCTGCGCCAATCGCTTGGCAGAGGGATTGATCGCGTTGGCGGCACTTAAGCCGCAGGAACGCCTCAATACAAGGCTTCACAGTGTCGTGAGGGTCTAGACTCCGGTCCGCGCCGCTCGCCGCTTTGCGAGCGGCGAGCGTCGAACTATAAGCAGCCATTCCATATCCTCGGAGACGTTGTGTGGTCCGTCCGGCGAACGCGATCGACTTTTGGCGTGGCTTTGCGCTGGTCAGCATCTTCATCAACCACATCCCCGGCCTCTACTTCGAGCATTTCACCCACCGCAATGTCTCGCTGTCCGACTCTGCCGAGCTGTTCGTGTTCCTCGCCGGGTGGGCCCTGCGTCTGGTCGTCGGCAAGCCGGAGGACCCGCTGCCGACCGGCCAGCTCGTCGCGCGGCTCGGCGGTCGCGCGCTGACCATCTACGCCGCTCAGATCCTGATCATATCGGCAGCGATCGCCATGCTGGCAACGTCCGCCAAGGTGTTCGGCAATCCGCTGCTGCTCGAATGGCACAACGCGGCGGCCGTATTCTACAACCCCGTCGATGCCCACATCGGGCTGGTGCTGCTGACCCACCAGCTCGGCTACTTCGACATTTTGCCCTTGTACGTGGTCCTGATGCTGGCGGCCCCGGCCGTGGCCCTCATTCACCGCTATGCGCCGAATTGGCTGCTGCCGATCTCGCTCACGATCTATTTGGCCACTCTGACCTTCGGACTGACCGTGCCGAGCTGGCCGACCGAGGGCCAGTGGTTCTTCAACCCATTGGCGTGGCAACTCATCTTTGTGCTTGGATTTGTCCTCGCCCGCGAGCGGGGGCCGAGCGCCGTCATCAGACGGAACATCGGTCTCGTCCGGATGATCAGTTTACCAATAGTTGTGCTGGGCGCGGTTATGGCCTGGTTCAACTGGCTCCCCGACCCGACCACTATGCCCGAGCCGAGACTATTGTTCGTAAATGCTAAGACTTTTCTCTCGCCGATGCGCGTCATTCAGTTTCTGGCGCTTGTCGCAGTATTCTCGACGGCTTATCCTTACATCGAGCACGCGGCTCGGCCACTGGCTGAATACCTGTCGATGCTCGGGAGGAATTCGCTGGAGGTGTTCTGCGTCGCATCGCTTCTGAGCCTGGCCGGTCAGATCGTGCGGTTCGCATATGGTGCGACCATCACCAGCGACGCAGTCATAGTGGTTGCCGGCATAACAGTGCTGGGAGTAACCGCATGGGTTTCCGAATGGCGCCAGCGCGCAAAGTCGCGAGCGTGAGATACGTCTCTCGCGCCGTGCTCTCTATCGCGCTCGCCGTTGCGATGACAGCGTCCGTCCACGGACAATCGGCGCCGGGCGACCAGGCGGCGCCGCTGTCGAGCGAGTGTCAGGCCGCCGGCATGTCGTCGAGCGGCGCGCCGATGCCGCAGCTCGCCAAGGCCCTGCAGGAGAAGCGGCCGATCCGGGTGCTATCGATCGGAGCCTCCGCCTATGCCGGGTGGGAGCCCAAGCGCGGCGGCTATCATCGCATCATCGAGGCGATGCTCGAGAAGAGCTTCAAAGGCCTCGACGTGAAGATCATCGACCGCGGCTTCTCGGGCGAGCTGGCAAAGTCCGTCGCCGAGCGGCTCGATGTCGAGGTCGCCCTCACCCATCCCGACGTCGTGATCTGGCAGACCGGCACCGCCGATGCGATGGCGAGGATCCCGGTGGAGGAGTTCAAGGAAACCCTCACCGACATGGTGCGCTGGCTCAAGGAGCACGACGTCGATGTCGTGCTGATCGGCCTGCAGTATGCCCGGGGCATGGCGGCGGACGCGCACTACCAGGCGCTGAGATCGGCGGTGAAGGAGGTGGCGGACGCAGAGAAGGTGCTGCGCATCGGGCGCTACGAGGCGATGGAGATCATCGACCGCGCCCGCAAGGCGAAGGACCAGCCCGCACCCGCCGACATCGAGATTGCCGAGACGGGCTATGCCTGCATGGCGGAGTTCGTCGCCCGCGCCATCTCGGTCGCCCTGTTCGCCAAGCGCGAGACGAGGTAGCTGATCAGCGCGAGACGAGGTAGCTGATCAGCGCGAGACGAGGTAGCCGATCAGCCGACGAGGCCGGCCTAGAGCATTTGCCGATCGCACGGAACCACAACCGATTCCCCTCCCCCTTCGGCCCCGCAGGAGCCAAAGCGAGCGAAGCTCGCTTGTGCGCCTTCGGCGCAAATGCGGGGAGGGGTTAGGGGTGGGGGGTCAAGCAGGAGGAACGCAGCAAGCGTAGCTCCTAGCTCTTCACCCCACCCGGCGTCTCGCTCCGCTCGACGCCACCCTCCCCGTCAAGGGGAGAGAAGTGCGAGCAAGCCGTTGGTCCAGCCAGGTGATGCTACCTGATCGGAAAATGCTCTCGATGAGCCGACGCCCTACCACTGCGAGAATGGGCAGTCCGTCCAGGCGGAGGAGCTTGCCGCCGCGACGCGCTGCGCTTTGGGGGCGCCCTGCCTCGACGAGGAAGCCCGTGCGCCGCGTTTGATGGCGGGAGTTGCAACGGCGGCCTGAGGCACCTGCGGACGCGCTGCCGTGACGTTCAGCGCCACGCGCACCTCGGCCGGTTCAGCCGACAGCGTGCCGGGAGGGCCGATGTCTTCGGCCCGAGCCGGGGGTTCGTTGATTGTGGCGTCGGGTCCCTGCAGGAACGGCTG
>JBIOVC010000045.1:0-19116 GCA_044867545.1 Hyphomicrobiaceae bacterium
CCGAACTGGCCGGGCAGCACCGCCATGATGCCGCCGCCGACGCCGCTCTTCGCCGGCAGGCCGACCCGGTAGACCCATTCGCCCGAGAAGTCGTACATCCCGCAGCTCGCCATTATGCTGAGCACGCTTTTCACATGCTCGGCCGCGATCGCCCGCTCTCCTGTCGTCGGGTTGACGCCGTTGTTGGCGAGCGTCGCGCCCATCAGCGCGAGGTCGCGCGCGGTGGCCAGCACTGAGCACTGCTCGAAGTAGAGATCGAGATGCTCGAGCAGCGGCTCCTCGATCATGCCCGAGCTGAGCTGCAGATAGCCGATGGCGCGGTTCCGGTTGCCGGACGATTGCTCCGACTGGAACACCGCTCGGTCGATCTCGAGCGCGCGGCCGGCGAACCGGCTCAGCATATCGAGGATGCGCGCCTGGCGCTCGTCGTGGCCGTTGCCTTTCACCAGCGAGGTGATCGCGATCGCGCCGGCATTCACCATCGGGTTGAACGGCCGGTTGTGGACCTCGTCCATCACGATCGAATTGAACGCCTCGCCCGTCGGCTCGACGCCGACCTTGCGCAGCACCTCGTCGGGCCCGTGATCCTGCAGTGCCAGGCCATAGATCAGCGGCTTGGAGATCGACTGCATCGTGAACTGGGCCTGGGCATCGCCGACCGTGTAGACTTGGCCATCTGCGGTCGCGAGCGCGATGCCGAAGTGTGTGGGATTGGCTCTGGTCAGCTCCGGGATGTAGTTCGCAAGCTGTCCGTCGCCGGCGTCCTTGAACTTGGCATGCAGCTCCTTCAGCCATTCGGTGATCGGCGACTCGATCGGTACCGGTCGCGCCTCCGGGGAGGCTCGCTTCGCTGCGGGCGCAGGCGGCAGATGGGCAGGCGGGCTGGCCGGCCGGAAAGGCTCCTGCCGCTTCGGTTTCCAGAGCCAGTTCATTGCCTGCCGCCCCGATACGCCGCGAGTTCAAACCCTCGAAGGCTAGGAGAGCGAATATCCTCTGTCCACGGCGTTTCAGCGCTCAAAAAGGCGGCAGTTGCCCAAAAATTGTAGCGATCCAAGGATCTTACGCGGACCGTGTCGGAGCATGATCGGAGGCCGCTTCGCCTCTAGTGCAGCTTCACCTGCGGCTCGGTGCGGCGGGTGATGAGGCGTGCCGTCGTGTCGAGCGTGACCTTGACCGGGCCATGCAGCGCAAGCTCGTGCAGCTTGTAGAGCGATTGGTACATGAGCCGCGCGAACAGCCCCTCGATGAACAGGCTCTTGCCTAGCAGGAAGCCCATCAGGTTTCCGACCGTCGTGTATTCGCCGAGCGAGACCAGCGATCCGAAGTCCCGGTAGTGCCAGTCCCTTAGCGGCTGTCCCGCGAGCCGCCGCCGGATCTGCCCGACCATGTGCGAGGCCTGCTGATGCGCGGCCTGCGCCCTGGGCGGCACCGGCCGGTCGTGCCCAGGCCAGGGGCACGCCGCACAGTCGCCGATCGCGAAGATGTCGTCGTCGCGGGTCGTTTGCAGCGTCTGGCGCACGACGAGCTGGTTGAGCCGGTTGGTCTCGAGCCCGCCGATGTCCTTCAGCACTTCGGGCGCCTTGATGCCGGCCGACCAGACGACGAGCTCTGCCGGGATCACCTCGCCTCCGGCGAGCCTGACGCCATGCGCCAGCACCGCCTCGACCCGCGCCGCCACCCGCACGTGCACGCCGAGGTCCTGCAGCAGCTTGACGGCGCTCTTCGCCAGCCGCTCGGGTAGCGCCGGCAGGATGCGGTCGGCCGCCTCTATCAGGTTGATCTTGATATCCTTGTCGGGATCGATGCGGTCGAGCCCGAAGGCGACGAGCTGGCGCGTCGTCTTGTGCAGCTCGGCGGCAAGCTCCGTTCCTGTTGCGCCGGCGCCGATGATGGCGACGTTGAGCTGCTCGCGCCGCAGCGGCTCCGATTGCGCGTGCGCACGGATGCAGGCGTTGACGAGCCGGCGGTGGAACCGCGCCGCCTGCCCCGGCGTCTCGAGCGCGATCGCATGCTCCTTGACGCCAGGTACGCCGAAGTCGCTCGTCAGGCTGCCGATCGCAATCACGAGCGTATCGTAGGCAAACGCGCGCGGCGGCGTGACCTGCCGGCCCTCGTCATCGATGAACGGCGCGACCTGCACGAGCCGCCGCTCGCGATCGAGGCCGGTGATCTCGCCGATGCGGTAGCGGAACCCGTGCCAGTGCGCCTGCGCCAGATAGTCGAGCTCGTGTACGCCGAGGTCCATGCTGCCGGCGGCGATCTCGTGCAGCAGCGGCTTCCAGAGGTGGGTTCGCTCCTTGTCGATCAGCGTGATCAGGGCCTTGCCCCGCCGGCCGAGCTTGTTGCCGAGCCGTGTCGCGAGCTCGAGGCCGCCGGCCCCGCCGCCGACCACGACGATCTGATGGAGGCGGCCGCCGGCGGAGGCATCGGGAGCCGGCGCTTCGATCTGGTGTTGCGAAAGCGTGGCCATCCGCGGCGAGTCCCGTAGCTGGGCAGAGCCATGTGCCGTGACTCGACGCCGGGCATCGAGCGCCCTACGCTTTGAGCCGCGTGAACACGCACCAAGCTGAGGCCGCGACCGCATGCAAAGTCAAGCAGGCTGTGCGGTATCTGCCGGAACTGCAATTGCCCCTTGAGCCAGGGATAGCCGCGTCAAATGAGTCCTCGAGCGAAGTCGGGCAGCGACCTGCTGCTGGTGGCGAGAGCGGCCGATTTCGCAGCTCGCGCCCATGCCAGCCAGAAGCGCAAAGGCGCGGCGCAGGAGCCCTACGTCAATCATCTGGCCGAGGTCGCGCTCCTGCTGACGGAAGCGACCCGGGGCGAGAACGCCGTGCTGATTGCCGCCGCCTGGCTCCACGATACGCTCGAGGACACCATCACCGAGCGCGAGGAGCTCGAATCGCTGTTCGGCGAGGACGTCGCCTCGATCGTCGCCGAGGTGACCGACGACAAGTCGCTGCCGAAAGCCAAGCGCAAGCGCCTGCAGATCGAGAGTGCGCCCCGCAAGAGCGAGGCGGCACGCATGCTGAAGATCGCGGATAAGACCAGCAACGTGCGAGCGCTGGCGAAAAGTCCTCCGATGGGCTGGGACCTGCGGCGGCGGGAAGAGTACATCGCCTGGGCCGAGGCCGTTGTCGCCGGCTGCCGCGGCCTCAGTCCCGACCTGGAGGCGAAATTCGCTGCCGCAGTCGCTGACGCCCGGCGCGCCATGACGTCTTAGCGCCACCTCCGATTTGCACGCGATTCGAGCTGTTGAGCGAGGCAATTGCCGCCGCGATATGCAGTGCCAGCCATTGTTGTCGGTTTTTGTGGCGCTTTTGCAGAAAAGGCACAGGTCGATCGGCGACATAGCACTACGAATCGCCGAACAATGCACGTCGCAAAAGCGTTGCATTGGAACTTTAGGTGCGGCCCGCCCGTTGGGCCGAGCCGTCCGGCGAGCGGTTATCCCCGCTCTGAGGCGTCTGTTTAGAAAAGCATCTGCATAGGGGGTGAAACACGAAGCCTAACTGACTGGAAGAGGCACGCCATGCTGATGAAATGGCTCTTTGCCCCGTTGCTGTTGGCCATCCTGCTGGTGGCTCCGCCGACGGCAGCGCACGACTGGTACCCGCCGGAATGCTGCAGTGGCCAGGACTGCGCCCCGGTGACAGCGATCAGTTTCGTTGCTTCCAGTCCTGACGAGCTTCCCGTGATGGTCGTGACGACCGAGCACGGAACGAAGCCGGTTCCAGCGCACCTGATTCCCCGGGAAAGCAAGGACGGACGGATGCACGCCTGTATCTATCAGGGGATGCTCATCTGTCTGTTTATGCCGCCCACGAACTGAAGAAGTCGAGCACGCAGGTTTCGCGAGTTGCGGTCGATACCCGTGCCGGTTGATTCGTGGACTGCACGCACAGGAATACTCGCATCGGCCCACACCGCCGCATTGCGAATCCCTAAAGCCTCCTACTAAGATCAGGCGGGGCTACGGGGAACGTTGAGCGCACTATGACCGGCAGTGCTCGGGCGATCGCGCCGACAGGCGCCGGGCCCACCGAAGGCTACTCCGGGGCGGATTCGAGCTTCGACGAGCTCCTGGGCCATGCCGGCACCCCAGAGCCGCACTGGCAGCCTTTCCTCAACGCACTGTCCGCTCTCGATCCGGCCGCGCTCTCCGAGCGTATTGCGCGCTTGGGCGTCCGCGTCCGCGAGACGGGGATGGCGCATGATCTGTTCGCGGATCCGGCGAGAGCCACGCATGGCTGGCGTGTCGATCTCATTCCGCTCATCCTGCCTCCCGCCATCTGGCGGGAGCTCGAGCGGGCGCTCGTTCAGCGGGCGCGCTTGCTCGAGGCGGTCGTGGCCGACATTTACGGACCACAGCGCCTCTTGAGCTCCGGGCTGATCCCGCCGCAGGTGGTCTTCAGCGATCCCTCGTTCCTCCGACCATGCCGGAACATCCGCCCGCCTCGGGGCTACATCCAGTTCTTCGCGACCGACCTGGCGCGCGGTCCGGACGGCCGCTGGCGCGTGATCGACTCGCATGCCGAGACCCCCGCCGGCATCGGCCACGCGCTCGCCAACCGGATGGTCCACACCCATGTCGCCGGTGACATCTTCACCGCCTGCCGGGCGCTGCGGCTTGCGCCCTTCTTCCAGCAGTTGCAGACCGCGCTTGCCGAGCGAGCAAACCGCGCCGACCCGACCGTCGCGTTGCTGACGCCCGGCCCGAGCCACAACGACTTCTTCAGTCACGCCTACCTCGCACGCTATCTCGACATGCTGTTGGTCGAGGGCGAGGACCTGCGCGTGGCGGGTGAGCGCGCCTATCTGAAGACGCTCGATGGCCTGAAGCCGATAGACCTGATCGTCCGCTGTGTGGCGGGGAGCACGGCCGATCCCCTCGAGCTCGATCCGCAGGGCTTCCTCGGCCCCGTCGGCCTGCTGCAGGCGGTGCGCCGGGTGCCCGATCTCGTCACCAATGCGCTGGGCTCGGCAATCGTCGAGAACCGCGCGCTAGGCGCCTGCCTCCCCCGCCTCTGCCGCGAGATCCTGAACGAGGACCTGGTCATCCCCGACGCGCCGCGGCGATGGCTCGGCGATCCCCAGGCCCGCGAGCACGTCGCCGCCAATCTCGACCGGTTCGTGATCAGACCGGCGCAGGAAGGCACCGGGCGGCCGGGCCGCGCCACGCCTGGCCGCGATCCGGCGAGGTTGTCGGCTGCCGAGCGTGCCGCCCTGCTCGAGGAGATTGCGCTGAGGGGCGCCACCATGGTCGCCGAGGAGAAGGTCGGCTTCGGCACTACGCCCTCGCTTGGGCCTGATGGTCTGGCGCCCAGGCACTATGCCGTGCGCCTGTTTGTCGCCGCAACCGCCAGCGGTCCTGTGGTCATGCCCGGCGGCATCGCCATGACGGTCGAGCAGGATACGGCCGTTGCGCTGAGCGCGCCGGATGGCGAATCCCGCGACGTGTGGGTCGTGAGCGAAACGCTGCCGCCGCCCTTCGTCAGCCTCTGGCGGCCGAGCATCGAGGCGGCACGCGTGCAGCGCACCCCGCGCGAGCTGCCGAGTCGGGCTGCCGACAACCTGTTCTGGCTCGGCCGTTACGCCGAGCGGGCGGACTGGACGCTGCGCGTGCTCCGCACCGCATTGAGCAGGCTCGAGGAGGACAGCGGTCCGCTCCGCGATCTCGGTGCCGCGCGCAAGTCTCTCGAAATTCTGCTCGGCAAGGACGAGGCGAGCCTGCCGGCCGGTCGCGCGCCGACCGACCCCATGCTCGTCACTGAGCTCTGCAACATATTGCTGACCTCGACTGATCGCGCCTATGGCCTGCCGCGCACGCTCGATCACATTCATCGCGTCGCGAGCCTCACCCGAGATCGCCTCTCCTATGAGGCGTGGCGTACGCTCAACGCATTCCACGCCGGCACACGCTGGCGCATCGACGGCGCGCCGGCGACGACCGGCGAGGCGCTCGATCTGCTCGACTCCGGCCTTGCCACCCTCGCCGCCTTCAACGGCCTGATGCACGAGAACATGACGCGTAACTTCGGCTGGTCGTTCCTGGACATGGGCCGCCGTCTGTCCCGCGCGTTCAACCTTTCCGAGCTGTTGCTCGCCGTATTCCGCAGGAAGGAGCGGGAGGACGAGACCGGCAGCCTGCTGTTCGTGCTCGAGCTGGGCGACAGCTTCATCACGTACCGCTCGCGTTACCGGCAGGCGCCGATGCTGGCCCTCGTCCTCGACCTGCTGATGATGGACGAGACCAACCCGAGAAGCATCGCCTTCCAGCTCGCCGAGCTTGCCCGCCATCTCGATGCGCTTCCGCAGGCGCGGCGCGGTGCTGACCGCATCGGCGAGCAGCGCATCGTGCTCGAACTCAGAAGCCGCCTTCAGCTTGCCGACGTCCGCTCGCTTGGCGAGAGCGAAGCGGACGGCGCTCGCCACCAACTCGCCGATCTGCTCGGCGCAAACGTCGCCAGCCTGCCGGTGCTTTCCGACGCCATCTCCAGGCGCTATTTCAATCTCAAGGAGCAGGAGCCGCGCTGGATGCGCGCTCGCTCCGAGCGCGAGCCATGAAATACGAGGTCAGCCACCGCACGGCCTACCGCTACCGCAGCACGGTCGTGGAGTCCCATCACCTGGTCCATCTGAAGCCGCGGGCCGGCGCGATGCAGTCGGTAGCCCGGCATAGCCTGTTGATTGAGCCGGCCCCCGTGTCGCGCATCGATCTCGTCGACTATTTCGATAACGAGACGTCGATCCTCTACATCGAGGAGGACCACGCCGAATGCATCATCCACTCGCGGAGCACGGTCGAGGTCCGCGCAAGACCGGTCCCCGACCTCGCCGCGAACCCGGCCTGGGAGCAAGTGACCGGCCTGGCGACGGCGGCGGGCGGTGCGCTCGACGTCGGGGTCCTGCAGTTTGCCTGCGAATCCCGCCACACGCGGCCGATTCCGGACGCGCTCGCCTATGCACGCCAGTCGTTTCCGGCCGGTACGCCGGTGCTGGCCGGGGCCTGGAGCTTGGCTGAGCGCATCCATCGGGATTTCGCCTTCGATCCGACCGCGACCGACATCTCGACGCCGGTGGCGCGCGTCTTCCGCGAGCGTCGTGGCGTTTGCCAGGACTTTGCCCACCTCGCTCTCACCTGCCTGCGCGCGCTTGGCCTGCCTGCGCGCTACGTCAGCGGCTATCTGCTCACGCACCCGCCGCCCGGCCGCGAGAAGCTGCAGGGTGCTGATGCATCTCATGCGTGGGTCTCGGTCTGGGCGCCCGGGGCCGGCTGGGTCGATTTCGACCCGACCAACGGCCTGATCCCCGCCGAGGAGCACATCACGATCGGCTACGGCCGCGATTACGATGATGTGAGCCCGGTGAGCGGGGTGCTGCTCGGCGGCGATCATCAGGCAATGTCGGTCGCGGTGGACGTGACACCGGTGGCGTGAAGTGTGGCACGCATGCAATGCAACCGCGTCGAAGACGGCGCAGCTCGTCCGCTTGCCGGCAGCCTGGCCTCCCGCCATTCATGGTTCCCCACAGTCCGCCATCGTGATAGGGCATCACTTCGTCTAGTATGATGATGAGAGGTCCGCACCATCGGATCAGGCCAGGTTCGTGAGCGAACTTTCTCGATCAGGACACTAGACTGGCGCCGAAGCGTGCAGGGGCGCACCATGACCGACGTTGCCCGACTTCTCGCAGAAACCAAGCTCTTCGGCCTCCTCGACGAGCCGACGCGTCAGCGCGTGGCCCAGCAGATGCGACCGGTGTCCTTCTCCGCCGGCCAGGCCATCTTCGCCCGCGGTGACCCGGGGACTGAGGTCTACCTCATGCTCTCCGGGCGTGTGCGCCTCTCCGTGCTTTCGCTCGAGGGCCGCGAGCTGTCCTTCAGTCATGCCGGCCCTGGCGATGTATTCGGCGAGATCGCCACACTCGACGGCGACTCCCGCACGGCCGATGCGACCGCGGTGTCGGCGGTCCAGGCAATGACTCTGTCACGGGCCGCGCTCAACCGCCTGCTCGAGAGCTCGCCCGAGCTGGCACGTGCCGCGATCATGCTGCTCTGCGGACGCATCCGCAACGCCGACCTTCAGCTTGAAGGTGTCGCGCTGCACCGCATCGAGGTTCGCCTCGCCCGCTACTTCTTGAGCCTTGTCAGCCGTCAGCATGGAGCCGTGACCGGCTCGCAGAAGCCGAAGGTCGTGCTTGGCATCTCCCAGGGCGAGCTGGCGCTGCTGATTGGAGCGAGCCGCCCGAAGGTCAATGCCGCACTGATGCTGCTCGAGGACTCGGGCGCCGTCTCGCGCGAGGGCGACAGCTTCGTCTGCGATTGCGATGAGCTTAACCAGGTTGCGGAGCTTGGTTGATCGGCCGGCGTCGTGGAGCCGGCGGGACGGCAGCATGACGGCCCCTGATCGGTCGAGGCTTTGGCCGTGGCCATGGCCCGGCACCCGGCTTCATCCGGCCATACGGCGGATCGCCGACGGACTGGCGTGGCTCGCGGAGCTAGGCACCGCGGGCTATCCGCCGGACGTGCGCCGGCGGCTCATGATCCTCAACATGATCGCCTATCTGATCGCGATCACCACCGCCGGATATGCGTTCCAGCACGCGGCGCTCGACTTCGACACCTACCGGCCGGTGATCCTGATCAACCTCGCGCTGGTGCTGATGGCGCTGCTGGTTCCGCTCTCGCACCGGCTGCACGAGATCGCAGGCGGGCTCCTGATTCTCGTCTGCGAGTGCGTGGCCTTGATCGCCTTCACCGCCTATCTGGGCCGGGATTCCGGCATTCACCTGCAGTACTTCGTTTTTGCCGCGGGCGCCTTTGTCGTGCTCGGGCTTGGCCGCATCCGGCTGATCACCATTTCCGTTGCGGCCGCACTCGTCCTGCACCTCTTCGCCTGGTTCTATTTTGCAGACAAGGGGCCGCTGGTCCCAACCGATCAGGAGCTGCGCGACTCGCTCTACCTTCAGGCAGCGGTGACCACGATGGTGCTGATCGCGGCGACCGTGTGGTACGCCTTCCGGCTGGCTGAGAAAGCGCGCCAGGAGACCGACCAGCTCCTGCACAACATTCTGCCTCACAGCATTGTCGAGCGGCTGAAGTCGCGTCCGGGCGAGGTCGTGGCCGACGCCGTTCCGGACGCCTCGGTCATGTTCGCCGACATCTCGGGCTTCGTGCCGCTGGCGCGGCAGCTCGGCGCACACGGAATGGTCGGCATGTTGAGCCGTCTCGTCAGCGAGTTCGACGCGCTCGCCGCCCGCCACGGCGTCGAGAAGATCAAGACCATCGGCGATGCCTACATGGCCGCCGCCGGCCTGCCGGAGCCGTCCGCCGACCACCCCGTGCGCCTCGTATGCATGGCGCTCGACATGCAGACCGAGGTTGCGCGCCTGACGGCCGAGATCGGCATGACCGTCGAGATGCGCATCGGCATCGCCACCGGCCCGGTGCTGGCCGGCGTGATCGGCACCAGGAAGTTCAGCTACGACGTCTGGGGCGACACTGTGAACCTGGCGGCGCGGCTCGAGCAGACCGGCCGGGTCGGCCGTATTCATCTTTGCGACACGACTCGCGGGCGGATCGCGGACGCCTTCGCCGTCGAGCCGCATGGTCCGATCGAGATCAAGGGGTTGGGGCCTCAGCGAACGTGGTTCCTGGTCGCCACTGAAACGGAGCGGGCGCCGTAGGACCAACAGGTCCCGGCGCCCGTGCCACAAACTCAGGACTTGCGGTTCAGATCGAGTTGCACCGCTTCAGGCTTGACGGCGCGCGCCGCCAGATCATGGTCTCGCTCAGGAACTTCGAGCCGGCATAACCCAACACCTTCAGCCGGCCACCGCCGATCGGCGTGATCTCGACGCTGTACCTGCGGCCGGCATCCGGATCATAGATCCAGCCGTTGTCCCAGCGGCCGCCCATCGGCTTCGCGTTGCCGATGATCTGCATCCCGCAGGCTTCGCCATTGGAGGCGCTCTGCAGCCATACGACCCGGCCGCACAGGTTGCCGCCGCAATTCACGATCTCGACCGCGCCGCGACCGGTATGATCGATCCAAACGCCCGTCGCCTCATTGGCCTGAGAAACCGAAGCCGTGAAAGAAGTCGCCGCAGCAACCGCAGCCGAGGCCAGGGCCCGCTTGAAGATCCTCGACATGTTTCCACTCCTCATCTCTGGCTTGGAGGGGCAGAGCCGCTACAGCTTTGCGCCTCATTTCCTAAGAATTCGCGAGCAACGCTCACCGTGTGATGATGAAATTGCCTGAAGCTTGCAGCGCGCGCTGTTCCAGTCGGAACAAAGTCGGCGACAACTTGCGACGGTAGCGGAGAGCGTGATGGAAGCACGTGGTGGGAGCACGTGATGATGCGGAGTGCGCGATGGAGAGGAGGCAAACGCAAAGCGCTTAAGGCCGGCCTTTTATCTGTGCTCTGGGTCCGGTGCCTGCATAGGGCCGCATTGGTGCGCGAGTTAACCTTGCCCCAAGGCTGTCGATACAATGTTGGGGAATCGCCGGGCCGGGATCGGGTCGGCGGCGTCGTTCTCAAGACAAAATGGATAACTCGCGCTATACACTCGGTGGGAGTTCGGCACCTGGCCCGACCAGGAAGGCGTCCCGAGCGATGTTTCTCGACTTGTTCCGGTGGGAACAGCGGCAGGCAGGGAACCATTGCAGAGTAGGGTGGTGATTGCAGGCGGCGACTGAAGCTCGAGTTGCTGCTGGTCTGAAAGACGTACGGAGCAGACGGGAGACTGTCATGAAGAAGACCATCATCGCCCTTTCCGCCGCGGCCTTCCTCATGCCGTCGCTGTCGGCACCTCCTGCCCAGGCAGGCGGGCGCCACGTGGCCGTCGGCGTCGGTGTCGGCCTCGGGCTTGGCCTGCTGGCAGCCTCAGCGGCCGCTGAGGAGCAGCGCCGCCGGGAAGCCTACGCGGCCCAGATCCAGCGTCAGCGCGCTGCGGCAGCAGCGGCGGCGGCCAGGAAGAAGGCGGCTGCAGCGGCTGCAGCCAAGGCTGAGAAGCAGGCTGAGAGCGCCCAGGTCGCGGCCAGCGCCCAGGTTGCCAAGACCCCGCCAGTCGCCAAGAAGACGACCACCGACAACGACGCTGCGGCGGCCAAGATCGAGCCGGCAGCATCGTCGAGCGCAGTGGCCCCGAGCGTGGCCACCGACACCTCTTCGCAGCCGACGCCTGCCTCGCTCGACTGCAAGAAGTTCGTGCCGAGCGCCGGCATGACGATCTCGGTGCCTTGCACCGAGTAACGGCAACGCGCTAAATCCCTTAGTCTGCGATGGCCCTGCAACCGGGGCCATCGCATTTCGAGGCGGCTGACGGGGTCGTATTGCGGCGCCGGTCAGGGGCTCTGGCGGGCTTTTTTCCGCGAACTGGGTCGGGGGATGGCTATGGCATCGGCAACCGGCATGCGAGCGGGCAAGCGCTCGAAGTCGGTGAACATGATCCCGAAGATCGCCTATCGGAATCTGTTCCACGACCGGTTGAGCCTCGTCGTCACTCTCGTCGGCATTGTCTTCTCGGTCGTGCTGCTTGCCGTCCAATGCGGCATCTACCTCGGCGTCCAGCGCACCATCGCTGCTATGATGGACCACACCGAGGGCGAGCTCTGGATCGTCCCCTTCGGCACCAAGAGCTTTGACGACCCTTCCCTTCTTTCAGGCCGCGAGCGGTTCATCGCCCTCTCGACGCCGGGCGTCGAAGGCGTCGAGGACCTGGTCGTCGGCTTCTCCAACTGGCGGAAGCCCGCCGGTGGCATCACGGCGATCATGCTCGTCGGATCGAGCTGGTGGACGGGCGGACTGGCGCCGTGGGACGTCGCACAGGGTAGCGTCGATGCGCTCCATGCTCCGAGTGCGGTCGCCGTCGACGAGACCTACTTCACCGACCTGGGCGTCAGCGGCATCGGCCAGACCGCCGAGATCAACGGTAACAAGGTTACCATCGCGGCCGCGACTCACGGCATTCGCTCCTTCATTACGATGCCGTATGTCTTCACGACCCTCGACCGCGCGCGGTCGTTGATCGACGCTTCGGCCGAGCAGGCATCCTATACGCTGGTGCGGCTGGCGCCCGGTGCCAAGATCGAGCAGGTGCGCGCTGATCTCGCCGTACGCCTCAAGGACACCGAGGTGCTGACCCGCGAGGAGTTTCGCCAGCGCAGCCTCAACTATTGGATGTTCGAGACCGGAGCCGGCTTCGCCGTCATCGCCGGCGCCATCCTCGCCCTGATCGTCGGCATCGTGATCGTCGCCCAGACGCTCTATGCGAGCACCAAGGACCACCTGAACGAGTTCGCCACGCTCCGCGCGCTCGGCGCCTCGGCCGGCTACATCAACAAGGTCATCCTGATCCAGGCCCTCCTCAGCGCCGTGCTCGGCTACGGTTTCGGAATGCTGCTGAGCGGCCTCGCGATCTGGGCGACGCCGCCGACCGCGCTGCTGATCATCATGACGCCGGGACTGGCGGCCGCCTTGTTCGCGGTTACCATCGCCATGTGCATCATCGCCGCCATGTCTTCGATCTTCAAGGTGATCCGTATCGACCCCGCAGGAGTGTTCCAGCGATAGCCGGGCCAGGTCGGCTATCTGGCCCTGAGTCCGCGAGAGTGAGGAGTTGAGTTTGCGAGACGTGTGCAATATCCCCCGCTGCAGGGAGGCTCGCGCCTGATGGCCGAAGGTTCGACAGCGCCGGCCGCCGGGACCGCGATTCTCGAGGCCAGGGACATCATCAAGTTCGTCGGCTCCGGCGCAGGCGAGATCAAGGTGCTGAAGGGCATCGATCTGCAGCTCCGCGGCGGCGAGCTGACGTTGCTGATGGGGCCTTCCGGCAGCGGCAAGACGACATTGCTCTCGATCCTCGGTTGCATTCTCTCCCCGAGCGGCGGCCACGTGAAAATTGCCGGCCTTTCGACCGAGGGACTGGGCTCCGAAGGTCTCGCTGACCTGCGCCGTCGGCACGTCGGCTTCGTGTTTCAGTCGTACAACCTGTTCCCGACCCTGACCGCGCTCGAGAACGTGCTGCTCGCCCTCGACGTCCGCGACGACGACTCGGTGGACCCGGTTGAAAAAGCGCGCGAGGCGCTCGCCGCGGTCGGGCTCTCCCATCGCGCCGACGCCTACCCGGCGAAGATGAGCGGTGGCGAGAAGCAGCGCGTTGCCATCGCCCGTGCGCTCGCCGGCTCGCCGTCCGTGATCCTTGCCGATGAGCCGACCGCCGCCCTCGACGGCGAGAACGGCAAGGCGGTGATGGCACTGCTCGCCGAGGTCGCCCAGGACCCCAACAGGGCCGTGCTTGCAGTTACTCACGATCATCGCACGCTGGGCTACGCCGACCGCATCCTCGGCATCGAGGACGGAAAGATCAATTCCGACAAGCGGCCCGCCAAGGGCTCCGGCAACGGTCATGACGGCGCAGGGTCGCACGACCCCGGCGCATGATAAGCACAAGAGGCAGAGCGGCATGCTTAGGATAGTGGCTGTGATCGTTGCGCTGGCCGTCGCCGGTTTCGCCGGCTACATGATCAGCACCGAAATCAATCAGGGCAGAGGATCGGCCGCCGCCACCGCGGGCCCGCCGCAGTTGCCTTGGGTCGCCGCCGCTCCGGGCAAGGTCGAGCCGAAGTCCGGTGAGATACGCATCGGCACCTCGCTGCCGGGCCGGGTGTTGGAGGTGCTGGTCGTCGTCAACGACAAGGTCGAGGCGAACGAGCTGCTGATCCGGGTCGACGACGAGGAGGCCCGCGCCCGCCTTGCGGCAGCCGAGGCCGAGGCCGCGGTACGCAAGCAGGAGCGCGACTCCCAGCCGACACCCGCCGGCCGCGAGGACATCCGCCGGGCCGAGGATGCCGTCTTCAGCTCCGACCGCAGTGTGACGGGCGCCCGCTTCGACCTCGATCGCGCCCTTTCCGGCAGACGCAACGGTTCCGTGAGCGAGCAGATGCTGACCGAGTCGCGCCGCCGCCTTTCCGATGCGCGTGACCGGCTGCAGCGCGACCGGCTGGCGGTGGCAACCGCCCTGGCGCGGTCGAACATTCCGCCGCCGAGCCGGCTCGAATCGCTGCTGAGCGCGGCCCGCGCAGAGGTCGCGGTAGCGGAGGCCCTGCTCGACAAAACACGCATCCGGGCGCCGATTGCCGGCACGGTATTCCAGACCAACGCCAAGGCCGGCGAGATCGTCGTGCCTGCCACCGAGCTGCCGCTGATCGTCATGGGCGATCTGTCGGTGATTCGCGTCAAGGCGGAGGTTGACGAGCTCGATGCCTCCAAGATCAAGGTCGGCCACCGTGCGTTCGTCAAGAGTGGCAGCTTCCCAGGCAAGGAGTTCGAAGGCAGGGTGAAAGCGCTTGCCCCGGCGCTTGCCGCGCCGCGCATCAGCGCTCGGGGTCCGAGGAGGCCGACCGACGTCGACGTGCTCGAGGTGAGCATCGACCTCGACGGGAACACGCCCCTGCTGCCCGGCATGCGGGTCGACGCCTATTTCCGCCGCGATTAGCGGCACCACCTTGAAGTTTGTGCGGCCAGCAGCGGAGGGCACCGATGTCGGCGCAACCGGTCCGTCGTACGACAAAAAGTCTGATGCTCATCGTCTCCGCACTGCTGTGCGGCGGCGGCGCGGTCGGGCTCCTCTATCTCAATCTGTTTGCTGGCGGCGTCTTCGGCCGTGCCGGCCTTGCCGCCGCGATCGCGTTCGCGGTCGGCTTGGTGCTGGTCTGGTATACGGTCCGGCGCTGGCCCGAGAGCGAGCTGCCGAAGACCTGGGACACGCACTGAGCGTTTTCACAGGATGGGGCGATCTCGGCCGAGCGTGCCGCCGCGAAGTGTCCTACGAAAGTCATCAGGTATAAGTCCAAGAACCGGCACACATTTTCGTGTAGACCTCGTTCTTTTATTTGAGCAAATCGGCGCGAGTCTGTAGCCAATTCTTGCTCGACTTGTGCAAACCAGATTGCGGCCGGCAGCAGAGCCATGCACGCCGATTTGAAGCGCCTGATGGAGGTCTACCTTGCGGACGAGCCGGCAACGCTCGACGGCATCCGTGACTGCATTGTGGCCGACGCCGGGGAGCGGAGGGAATTGCTGGCCGAGTTCGAGCGACGGGCGCGGGCAATAGATTCCCCGGCGAAGCCCGGTGCAGGCACCCACTTCTCCCGCGAGCTGCCGAACGTCGACTAGTGTCCTGATCGCGAAATTCGTCTCACTGTGCGGCGACGGAACGAATTTCGCGATCTGAATCACACTAGCGCTATCCTCCGGGATGCCGGCCCAGCCTCGACGGTGCGTGCCAAAGTCCCCGTCAACCGCTAAGCTGCACCCTGCTGGTCACACGGGCTCGATGCAGGACCCTCGGCCGCGCGCCGAGACCCCGAGAGCCGCTTTCACGAGATGAGCGCGATCCATGGGCGGCTCCTTCACTCTCTTCCATGTCGGTGGCACTGCGGTCCGCATCCATCCGACGTTCTTCCTGTTGCTTGCCTGGATCGCGGTGGTCCACTGGATGCAGGGCGGCCCCGAGCAGGCGATCTCGGGCGTCATCTTCATCATTATTCTTTTTGTTTGCGTGGTGCTGCACGAGTTCGGCCACATCGCTGCCGCAGCGCGTTACGGCATCAAGACGCCGGACGTGACCCTGCTGCCGATCGGAGGCGTCGCCTCCCTCGAACGCATGCCGGAGAAGCCCGGACAGGAGATCGTCGTCGCGCTCGCAGGCCCGGCGGTGAACCTCGTCATCGCGCTCGTGCTGGTGGCGATCCTCGGCGTGCAGTTCGACATGGGGCTGATAACCCGGCTCGACGACGTACAATCGAGCCTCACTGCCCGCGTTGCCGCCGCGAACGTCGCCCTGCTCGTGTTCAACCTGATTCCCGCTTTTCCGATGGACGGCGGCCGCGTTCTGCGGGCGCTGCTGGCGCTGAGGCTGGGCTATACCCGCGCCACCCAGGTCGCCGCCTTCATCGGTCAGGGCGTGGCGATCCTATTCGGGTTTCTGGGCCTCCTCGGCAACCCGTTCCTGGTGCTGATCGCCGTATTCATCTTCCTTGCCGCCAGCGCCGAGGCGGGCTACGTGCAGGCACGCGACCTGACCCGCGGCTATCTCGCCTCCGACGCGATGATCACCCAGTTCCAGTCGCTCGGGCCCATGGCGACCGCCGATGACGCCGCGACGCTCCTGCTGCGCACGACCCAGCAGGAGTTCCCGATACTCGATGGCGGCCAGCATCTGCGCGGGGTGCTGACCCGCAAGGCGCTGATCGACACGCTGAAGGATAGGGGCGGCGAGACGCCGGTGCTCGAGATCATGATGTCGGACGTGCCGACGATCCCGGCCAACGCCTGTCTGGAAGGCATCTATCCGAAGCTGCAGCGCGCCCCCTCCGGCATCGTCGGCGTCGTCGATGCCCAGCAGAGGTTCATCGGATATATCACTTTGGAGAATTTGTCGGAGATGGTCATGATCCGGTCATCTCGGGCGGTACGATCGCAAACACGGACGGCATGAAGCGTGGAGATTTGGTGATGCCTGGCGGACGAACGGTTGCAGCCCTCGCTGGAGCGGTCTTGGCAGGCCTTTTCCTGTCTCCGGTTGCGTGGTCACAGACCGGCACGACCGAGGTGCCGCCCGCTGCGGCCCCGGCCGCCGGGCAGAAGGCCACGACCGCGAGCGCATCCGATCCACTGGTCACGCCCCCCGTCTCCGAGCCGCCGGCCGCGGCACCAGAGCCGCCGGCCGCGCCGCCCGTCGATCCGGTCATCGCCTACGTCCGCCAGAAGCTGTCCGCGCCGCCGACCGAAAGGGGCATCGACAGGAAGGACTGGGATGCGCTCGCGGCAACCTATGCCGAGCGCACGGAGCCACCGCTCTGGGTCGGCGACGGCAAATTCACGGCCCGAGCACTGGCGGCGATGGCCGAGATCAGGAAGGCTGACGACTGGGGCCTCTCCGCCGCCGCCTTCGAGCTGCCGAAGCTCGCCTCGGCGGCGCCGGTCGAGGCCATGGGCGATGCCGAGATCAAGCTTGGACTGGCAGTCCTCGGGTACGCGCGGCATGCGCGCGGCGGACGCCTCGACCCGGCCAAGCTCAGCCGCAACTTCGATCAGAAGCCGCCGCTGCGCGATCCAAAGCGGGTCATGCAGGAGATCGCCGCCGCCGGTGCGCCCGACGCCTATCTGCGCGGTCTCCACCCGAAGCACGTCCAGTTCGAGCGCCTGCGTCAGGCCCTGCTCAAGGCGCGCTCTGTCGGGCAGACAAAGGCCGATGCCGACGATCCGGCCGATGTCACCCTGCCTGAGGGCCCCAATCTCAAGCTCGGCGTCGCGCACCCGCAGGTCGCCATGCTGCGGCGCCGGCTGAAGGCCGGCGCGAGCGGTGACCCGAACGTCTTCGACGAGCCGCTCGACGCCGCGGTCAAGGCCTACCAGAAGGGGCAGGGCTATCTTCCAGACGGCATCGTCGGCCCGCGGTCGAGGGCGATCCTCAACGGCCAGACGAGGTCAGTGCAGACAGGCGGAACCTCCGAGGTCGACCGCGTGCTCGCCAACATGGAGCGCTGGCGCTGGATGCCCGAGGACCTCGGCGACCTCCACGTCTGGGACAACGTTCCCGAGTTCTTCATGCGGGTCGTGAAGAAGGGAAAGATGATCCACTCGGCAAAGATCGTCGTCGGCAAGCCCGATACGCAGACGCCGATCTTCTCGGCCGACATGCGCTACATCGTGTTCCATCCCGAATGGGGCGTCCCCAACTCGATCAAGGTGAAGGAGATCCTCCCCTACCTGCGGCCGACCGGCGGAGACTTCTTCGGTTTCGGCGGCACCGACACGCGGGTTCTCGAGCGCCACAATCTCCGCGTCGCCTACAATGGCCGGCCGGTAGACGCGCGGTCGGTCGACTGGTCGAGCGTCGACATCCGCCAGTTCACGTTCATTCAGCCGGCGGGGCCGGACAACGTGCTGGGTGTGGTCAAGTTCCGCTTCCCCAACAAGCACGACGTTTACATGCATGACACTCCGCAGCGGGACTTGTTCGACAAGCAGGTCCGTACCTACAGCCACGGCTGCATGCGGGTCCAGGATCCGCAACGGCTCGCCGAGATCCTGCTGGCGGAGGACAAGGGCTGGTCGGCGGCGCAGGTGCGTGCGCTCTTTTCCGGTACCAACAACAACGAGATCGAGCTGACCCGGCGCATCCCGGTGCACGTCACCTACTTTACCGCGATGGTGGGGGAGGACGGCACGCTGCGGTCGATCGCCGACCCGTACGGTCACGACCGGCGCGTGCTGGCTGCCCTCGCTGGCCGGCCGATGCCGCTCGAGAGCCTCCACGACGGCTCCGACAACGAGTCGCTGACGGTGGCCCGCCAGTCCCGACCGAAGACGCGCGACTTCGGCCCGAGCAACTTCTTCTCCGGCCTGTTCGGGAACTAGACTAGCGCCGCCGGTCTTCGAGCGCCCCCGCGGCGCCGGTCGAGATCAGCTGCTCGATCTCCGCGGCGGTGTAACCGTGCTCTGTTAGCACTTCTCGTGAATGCTCGCCGTAGAGCGGCGCCGGACTAGGCTTGCTGGAAATCGTCCCGCTGAACTTCACCGGCATCCCGATCGCCTTGACGCGTCCGGCGCGCGGGTGATCGGTCTCGACCACCATACCTCGCGCCGCGGTCTGCGGGTGGGCATGCATCTCGGCGATCGACAGCACCGGTCCTGCCGGCACCCCGACCGTCTCGAGCGCGGCGATCCACTCGGCGGTAGAGCGATACACGAAGTACCCGTCGAGTATTTCCGCCAGCACCTCGCGGTTGGCCATGCGAGCCCGGTTGCTCGCGAACCGCGCGTCGTCGTTGAGCTCGGGCACGCCGATCACCGTCAACATGCGCTCCCAGTTGGCCTGGTTGGCGGCGCCGAGGTTGACCCATCCGTCCGCTGTGCGGAACGCCTGGTAGGGCGCATTGAGCGGATGCGCCGATCCCATCGGCCCCGGCGACGTGCCGGTTGCGAACGTGATCGCCGACTGCCAGTAGGTCTGCGTGATCGCTGCTTCGAACAGCGAGGTATCGACCTTCTGGCCTCGCCCGGTGCGAAGCTTCTGCGCATAGGCCGCCGCGCATCCCATCGCCGCCA
>JBIOVC010000046.1:0-2920 GCA_044867545.1 Hyphomicrobiaceae bacterium
CCCTCGGAGCCAGGCCCCACCTGTCCGCGGACGGTGCGCACGGTCCGGCCCGACTGCCAGTCCCACACGCGGATCGTCTTGTCGTCCCCGGCCGAGACCAGCTGCTTGCCGTCCGGGGTGAAGAGCAGGCCCCTGATCTGGGCCATGTGCCCGCCGGGCTCGATCAGCAGGAACGGCAGCTCCCTCCTCTCCGCCGTCCGGGCCGGATCGGGCGGCGGCGCGACCAGCGTCACGCTCACCGTGCGCTCGCGGCCCGACCGCACCACGCGCAAGCGCACCTGCGTGCCCGGCGCCTTCGCACCGATGCCGGCGACGAGCGC
Organism: Hyphomicrobiaceae bacterium; assembly: GCA_044867545.1. Lineage (GTDB taxonomy): Bacteria > Pseudomonadota > Alphaproteobacteria > Rhizobiales > Hyphomicrobiaceae > DATLZB01. Next base: position 321 of record JBIOVC010000046.1, read on the forward strand.
CGCCATGCTCTCGACCTCCTGGCCGTCGAGCGAGATGACGATGTCGTCGGGCAGGAGGCCCGCGCTTGCCGCAGGCCCACCCCTCCCCGTCGTCAGGACCCTGGCGCCGCGCGGGGCTTCCCAGCCGAGCTGCTCGGCCTCCTGCTTGCTGACATCCTGGAATTGGGCGCCGAGCCAGCTCTTGCTCTCCTGCGCCCAGCCCGCACCGCACGTCAGCAGCGCCAGCGCCACAACCAGCAAACGAACCGCAGTCCGCACGACCGCCCCCCCTCTTGCAAGGAACGCGCTTAATCTACTCCGTTAGAATTGTAGGGTGCAATGCTGCTTCCGCGGCATTGCACCGATGCGCCATCTCCTTTGGCGTTGCCTGTGGATAGGCCGGCTCGGCGCAATCGCGCTTTCCGCACGATTGCGCCCTACGATGCCTTCGCCCCTTCCGGGCGGCCGCGGATGTCGAAGAACAGGGCCTGGCTGACGATGGCCTTCACGTTCTGAGGCTGGAACGGCTTGGTCACCAGGAAGGTGGGCTCGGGTCGGGTGCCGGTGAGCAGCCGCTGCGGGAATGCCGTCACGAACACCACGGGCAGCGAGATGGTGCGCAGGATCTCGTTCACGGCGTCGAGGCCAGAGCTGCCGTCGGCGAGGTGGATGTCGGCCAGCACCAGGCCGGGCCTCAGGGCGCGCGTAGCCTCGATCGCCTGTTCGGCCGTGCGGGCCACCCTGACGACGCGGTGACCGAGATCGTTTACGAGCTGCACCAGGTCGAGCGCGATCAGTGGCTCGTCCTCGATGATCACCACGTCCGTCGCAACCTGCCGCGCGATGTCGCGCCCGGCCTCGTCGATCAGGGCCTGGAGCTGCCCCTTGCTCAGGTCCATGGCAAGGGCCGCGTCAACGGGCCGGAACTCCTCCACCGCCACCAGCAGGAAGGCCTGCCGGGCCTTGGGCGCAAGGGTCTGCAGCTTGCGCTCGGCAGCCTTCAGCTCCGGATGGCGCTCGTCGGTCCCCCCGGCGTTCGTAGGGGGTGCCGACGCATTCAGCACCCGCAGGAAGGCCCGATAGAGACCGACACGCGGCGGAAGCGCCTCCTCAATCGTGGCCGGATCGGCGACGATGGCCTCCAGCGTGGAGACCACGGTTGCATCGCCGATCTCCTGGCTGCCGGTCACCGACCGGGCAAACCGTCGCAAGAACGGCAAATCGGCGTTAACTCTCTCGGCGATGGACATGTCCCTCCCTCCGGCATCGGGGCGTACGCTCCCCCATCGTGCCACAACGCGAGAGCGCGGCAGGCGTTCCCGCTGGGAACTTCTACCCGGGTTGTGGGTTTGTTCGACAGGTCGCATGCACCTGCGAGGGAGGGTGAATGACAAACGTTGGATCTGCGGAGCCGCTGCCAGCAGTGCAACGCAGCGAGGCTGACGATGACAAACCATTGACACAACAAGCCAAAACGTTGGGGAGTGCGAGCCAGCCGCAGCTTCGGATCGTACACAACGCGGACCGCGCTCGAGCTCCGTCACCGATCGATATGCCACCCAGAGACCGCCCCCTCGCAACTTCCGAGAGACCACCGGCGATGCTGGACCGCGCGGTACAAGCGCAGATCGGGCGCCTCTTGCGCGACGTCTTCGCCGACGTCGCGGCCGAGCCGGTGCCGGAGCGGTTCGTTACGCTGCTGGCCGAGCTGGAGACCAAGACCAAGGAGAAGCCTCGGTGAGCAACGTGTCCGGACCAGTGAAGGACGCCATGTTGCGCCTTGTGCCCAACTTGCGCGCTTTCGCGGTCTCCCTATGCGGCAATATCGAGCGCGCCGACGACCTTGTGCAGGAGACCCTGCTCAAGGCGTGGAACAATATTGACGACTTCGAGGAGGGCACAAACCTGCGCGCCTGGCTCTTCACGATCCTGCGCAACACCTACTTCTCCGACTGCCGCCGGCGGCGGCGCGAGGTGGAGGACCGCGACGGCGTCAAGGCGGCGGACCTTTCGGTGCATCCCGAGCAGCCGGGCCACCTCGACATGCAGGACTTCCGCAAGGCGCTCGATGCGCTGCCGGCCGACCAGCGCGAGGCGCTGGTGCTGGTAGGCGCCGCCGGCTTCTCCTACGAGGAGGCGGCGGCCATCTCGGGCTGCGCGGTGGGCACCATCAAAAGCCGGGTCAACCGGGCGCGTTCCAAGCTGATCGACCTGCTCAGCGTCTCGCCGCCCCACGAGTACGGCCCCGACGCGGCCACCGAGGCCATCATCTCGCGAACGGCGCGAGGGGGCTCGTATTGAATGGCGTTCGTGCCCTCCGGGCCTGATACCGTGACCCCAAAAGCGGGTTCGTCGTGGTCTGAGACCCAGAGAGTCTGACACCTAGTCTACCGCCGGTACTGCACGAACGGCGCCTTGGTCGCGATGCGGTCGTAGAGGGCGCGGGCGGTGGCATTGCTCTCCTCCGTCATCCAATAGGTGCGGGTGCAGCCGCGGGCGTCGGCCTCGCGGTAGACGGCCTCGACGAGGGCGCGGCCGGCGCCCGTCTTGCGCCGCACCGGATCGACGAACAGGTCCTCCAGGTAGCAGTACCAGGTGGGCGACCACGTCGAGCGATGGAA
>JBIOVC010000047.1:0-6464 GCA_044867545.1 Hyphomicrobiaceae bacterium
GGCGAGCGCCATCATCACCGCCTCGGCGACGATCAGTCCGCCGGTTAGGTCGAGGTTGCGCCGCATCCGCTCGGGCTCGACGACCAGCCCCGAGACCATGAAGCGCGTCTGCCCAAGCGCTCCCGCGCTGGCGATGAAAGCTTCGGGGAGCGCCACCCACTCGAGCTGCCAGGGGCCGGTGGCGCGCTCGTGATCGGCCACTATCGCATCGAGCATCAGACCGGCGTGCTGGCGCACGACCTTCGCCAGCGCGATGATGAACTCGCAAGCGATCGGATTGCGCTTCTGCGGCATCGTGCTGGAACCGCCTCGGCCGGGCACGAACGGCTCAAACGCCTCGCCGACCTCGCTCTGCATCAGCAGCATGACGTCGGTCGCGATTTTGGCGAGCGTGCCGGTGAGGAGGCCGAGCCAGCCGACGGCCTCGGCAAATCCGTCTCGCGCCGCATGCCAGGGCACCGCCGACCGGCCGAGCCCCAGCTCGTCCATCAGCGCGTCATGGACCTCGAGGCCGCGGTCGCCAAGCGAGGCAAGCGTACCGGCTGCGCCGCCAAACTGGCCGACGAGCACGCGCGGCTTTAACTGCGCGAGCCGCTCGCGATGCCGGCGGATCATGGAGAGCCACACGGCCGTCTTGTGGCCGAACGTGATCGGGAGGGCGTGCTGCAGGTGCGTGCGACCCGCCATCACCGTCATGCGATGCTTGGCGGTGAGGCCGACCAGCGCCGCATCGACGGCGTCGAGGTCGGCCGACAGCAGCGCGAACGCATCCTCGAGCTGCAACACGTTCGCCGTATCGATGATGTCCTGCGTAGTGGCGCCCCAGTGCAGGTACCGGCCGGCCTCGCCGCACTGCTCCGCAAGCTGATGAACGAGCCCGACGATCGGATAGCCGACGTTGTCGGTCTCCCTCTTGAGCCTGGCGAGGTCGATCCCGTCGGCGCGTGCCTTTGTGGAAATCTCGGTTTCTGCCGCTGCCGGAATGATGCCGAGCCGCCCCTGCACCTTGGCGAGAGCCACCTCGACCTCGACCGCCTTGGCTACAAACGTCTCGTCGGAGAACACACCGCGCATCGCCGGCGTGCCGAACAGATCGCGGTAGATGGCGGAATCGAAGACAGTCGATGGCATGGCGGCGACCGGCTGATCAGGAGCACGCTTTGAGATGGCCCCAAAGGATCAGGCCGGCCGCTGCTTGGCAAGCGGGATTGTCGGGAGACGGCTCCCGCCGCCGCTTCCGTCATTCGCAGTCGATGGAAATCGTCATGCCGGCTGCCGGCACGAACTTCGTGCAGCTGACCGACTTCGCGCTCGACGCCGGGGGAGATGCGGCCTTGCCTTCATCGGCCACGAGCGCCGTATCCGACTTGGTGGTTTTGCTGCTCGGCTTCACCGTCTTGGTTGATGCCACGATCGACTGCGTCTGGCTGGGAGCTTGGCGCGGTGTCGACGTTTGACGTGGCTGGGTGCGCTTTGCGCCGGGCGTCCGGGCGAGCATGTCGCGCAGCGCCTTCAGCTCATCCTCGTCCCCACCCTCAATTAGGCCCATGAGATTACCGAGATCGCCGCCCTTGCCAATTCCCGGCACACGGGAGGCGATTTCGTCGACGTCCATATCCTCGATGTCGAGATAGCGGCTGAAATCGCCGGCCTGGCTCGGGTTGGAGGCTGCGATGCCGATGAACAATGCAGCAGCGGCGAGTGTGAGGCGGCTCATGTCGATCTCCCTGGCCGGTGTTCCGTCACCTCCATTTATCCGGCATTCATCTTCGGGGGGCTGTTCCGCGCGGCACAAAGCGCCGATCAGCGGAACTCTTTGAGGAAATCGCCCCAGCCCGACTTCTCGCTGAACGCCAGCCGCTCGTAGGTGCGCATGTCGCGGCTGAGCGCCGAGCGCGAGGCCGGGAACCAGAACGCAAGCCCGGACGATCTGGTGACGGTCGGCCCGAGCAGGCAGCAATCGACCCGCGCGGCATCGAACGCTGCGACGAGGTCGCGCGCGGCCGCCGCGATCGCCGGCTTTCCCGACTGCGAGAACACCTGCTCCGCCTGCAGCGCGAAGTCCCTCAGATCGTAGGCATCCCGCCGCGCGTAGTCCTGGCTGCGGGCACGCGCGTGGTCCAGCAGGAAGAACGTCTCGTGCCCGCCGGCGCGCGTAGCCGCGAGCAATGTAGCGAATGCGGCTGTGATCTGCTGGTCTGAATGGAATGCCCCGAGCGTGCAGGGGTGCTTCTTCGGGTAGGGCTCATAGCCCCTCTTGAACGCGACGACCGCCTGCTGGCCCCACTCGGCGGGTGTCGCCGGCGGCTGCTGCGCCGTCAGCGAGAACCACCCCCGGTAGTCCCAGCCGTCGCCGGGCTCTAGCTCGGGCGAGCCGACCACGCAATGCGCGAACGGGCCGAGCTGCTCCGACACCTCGATCATGCCGTTGAGGCAGGTGTCTGAGAACAGCACATCGACCTTGCCGGTCTGGCCCGCAGCCTTGAACGCGGCAGCCAGCATATGCGCCGCCTCGAGGTTGGTGAGCACCCCGCCATTGGTATCGTCGTGCAGCATCGCGCGGGTCGCCGGCTCCGATTCGAGCTTCGCCTTCGGAAAGAACAGCCGGCGCGCCGGAAACGAACGGCTGCGCTCGGCGCGCGCGACCGAGTGGGCCCGCCGCGTCAGCAACTTCTCGCTGTTGTCTGTCTCGTCGAAAACGCCGGTCCCATGGTCCCAGAAGCCGATCGCCTTGCGCGCATTGGGATAGGTGACGAGCGCACGGACCAGGAACAGCTTGAGGATGTCTGGATCGCCGGTATCGATCTCGCCCGCCTGCTCCAGCACCTTCACGCCGCCGCGCTGCGTCACCTCGACCACCGCCCCGGGAGCGCCGGAGAGATCGGCAAGCCCGAGCACCGCACACCTGGGGCCGATGCCGGCCGCCATCTCCTTGAGATCCTCGGTGACGAACGGGCTCAGGTTGTTGTCGCCACCGAACATCTCGATGATGACGAGCTCCGCCTCGGGCAAACTGACGGCAAACGGCTGCAACGCTTCCACGAAACCCTCCACTCAACTTACGAATTGCGATCGCTGCCCGCCTGAAGGACGCCGCTGAACGTGGGCTCGATCACTTGCCGGCGGCCTCCAGGTTGATGCCCTGCCGGACCGGCTCCTCCTCCCCAGCGACAAAACTCCCCGATGCAGCGCGCGGCCGCGTCCAGCCCCGCGTACGCACGGTGCGTCCGCGGCGTGGACGCGCGGCCGGCAATCTCGCCGCCAGCCACATCCCGACACCCGCCACAAACACTGCCGCGGCGAACAGCAGCGGCCACCAGATAGTGCTCCGGCCGAGCCTCCCCGGCTCGATCAGCGCAAAGATATAGAGCGCGACGAATGCGAGCGCAAAGAAGGCCAGCGTGATCGACCAGCCGCGCACCTCGGCCAGGCGCCGTTCCGTGAGGTCGACCGCGCTGGCGGCTTCGCCCGGGGTCGAGGCCGCTTTCAGGATGGAGCGGATCATGCTGCGCGTGCTCGGACCGCGCAGCGCGCGCTCCATCGCCGCGTTGAGCGCACCCCAGGTGTCTCCGCCCGCCACGCCGTTCAAGGCGAGCTCCTGGCCCTCGTGAAGCCTGCGCAGCGCCTTGTAGGTCGCAACCGTGAAGACGTGCTGCGGCGGCTCCATCACAATACCATCGAACAGCTTCAGGAATTTGAGGCGGGCGTTCAGCTCGTCCACCCGGCCGCCGCGATCGCCGCGTTCGAGCACGTTGGCTTCCCGGATGCGGTCCGGCGGCGCGCCCTCGCCCCAGATTGCCCAGGCGGCCAGAAATGTATCGCGACGCTTGTCGAGGTCTGTGTAGGCACCCGTCATGCGGTAGGTCATCGCCTCGAGCTTGTTGAGGTCCGCAAGCCGGTTCATGTCCCGCTCGCCGGCAAGCTGCTGTGCCATCCACGTCTCGCAGGCGATGGTCAGCGCATGCTCCGCGTTGGCGGCGAGGTCCGGCTTGTCCTCGAGCGGAATGCCGAGCTTGCTTCCCATCTCGCGGTAGTTCGACCGCCCGGTAAGCTGCACGAATCCGCGCCCCCGATACCGCCAGCCGTCTCCCGGCCGGTTGTCGAACCGGTCGCCGTAGACCCGGTCTGCGAGCGCCCGCGGGTTCTGCACGTAGGATTCGGCCGACGCGAGCGTCGGAAATCGCGTCGGCCAGACCGCGCGGATGCCGGCCGCCGACGTGAAGTTGAGATCCTCCTCCAGCACCGCGAGCTGCCCGCACTGGTTGGCGATCTCCGCAAGGAAATGGCAGAGCCGCTCCGGCGTCTCGCTGATCCCGTAGAGAGCAAGCACCTCGTTGCCGGCGAGCAGCGCGTCCCGATACTCAGGCAGCGCACGGGGCGCAAAGCGCGCGAGCCTCTCGGGCGTTATCAGCAGGTGCGGGGCCGCAGCGGGCACGGATTGCGATTGCGACCGGACGCCGGCGGTCTCCGTCGGCGCGGTCGGCGACGCATAGACCCGGTCCCTCACCGCGACGTCATCTGCACCGCCGGCGATAGGCCCCGCGCTTGCGATCTCGACCTCCGGCTCAGGCGACGACGGCGCGGGCGCCGTCGATACCTGAGGCTCCGGCACGACGGCCGGCGCGGGCTGCTCGGTGGGCGCCGGCGCCTCGGCCGGTTGAGGAGGAGGCGGCTCCGCCATCACACCCCAGGCCAGCCGCTCGTCGAGCGCGGATGAGTAGATACCGTCGGAGCGGAGCTTGCTGCCGCGCTGTTGGTCCGCCAGCAACTTTTTGGTAACGCCGCCGAAATAGCCGGTCGGGCTGGTGCCGAGACGCTGCTGCAGCCGGCTCACGGCGTTGCCCGTAGAGCCGTTGCGCAGCCTCCCGAGCAGCCGGGCAACATATTCCTCGTCCGCCGCGCGGCCGCTCTCGATGAGATAGGCCGCAATCGAGGCTTCGCGCCCGGTCAGCAGCACCAAGTCGAGCCGCGTATTCGCCTTCATGCTCTTCAGCACGCCCTGGAAGCGGCCCCACGGCCCGCTGCCGTCCGGCCCGCAGATCGTCAGGCACCCCGCCGACGAGAAGGAATCGAACGCGTAGGCGCAGTGCACGTGGTCGTAGGGCGTGCACTTGTCCCAGAGATCGTCGCTTTTGAAGGTGAGATCGTTGTGCGTGCGCAGCACGGTGACCGCGCCGTCCTCGTTGAGCTTGTCAGGATTGGTCAGCCGAAGCGCCGGGTAGATTCGGCCGCCGCCGTGCGTGCCGACGCGGAACACGTAGCAGCCCGTCGGCAGCATGTTGGCGCCCGTGCTGCTGTTGCCGCCAAGACCGTTCTTCCACTGGTAGTAGTTCGTCATGAACTTGACGTTCGGGACCGTCGACGCCTTGTACGCCGACAATTTCCGCGCGCTCCGGCTGTAGTAGCCGATCACGCAACGGAAGCCCCGATGGTCCGGCCGCACGTCCTCGAGCTCGATCCGGTCCGCCGACTCCACCTGATCGCCGCTGACGAGCCGTGCCCCGCGCAGCGCGAACACGATTCTGTTGTCGTGGCCCTCGGGCGCGAACGCGTTGGCGCGGATCAGCAGCTCGAGCTCGTCGGCGCCGAATTTGAACCGGCGATCGCCGACCAGAGGCTCGCGTCCTTCCGGTATGAGGTGGGCGAAGTCCGGCGCGTCGGCGTCCGATGATGGCCACGCGACGGACGGGAGCGCCGCGCGGGTGACCGCCTCCTCGTCCACCACGAGGTCGCCGGGGCCGTCCAACTCCTCGGGATTGACTGCAGCAGTCGGCGCCTCGCGCGAGATGCCCGCCGACTCGGGCGCAATGAGCTCCCCGCGGCGCGGCGGAAGATCGGCGTCGAGCCCTGCGGCAAGTCCGTTCGCGCCGGTCGAGGCAGGGCTGTCACCTTCCATATTGTTCATCCTTCAAGCGGCAAGCATCGCTATCTGCGCAATGAGAACCGGCGATACTCGGGCACGTAGAGCGCGAAGACGTACCCGAGCTGCGCGCCGAGCAGGCCGAACCACACTGTGCCGAGTCCGATCATCACAGCGCTGTTTGGCAGCAAGAGTATGTTCGTGAGCAGCAGATAGCCGACGAACACGAGCCCGAGCAGCACGCCGATACCGAGCGAGCCGGTAGCGGCGCTGAAGCCGCGGAAGCTCCCGAACTGCGGCTTGCAGCCGATCGCGCACCCGACCGCCATCACCACGCCGGCGAGGATCGCCAGCAAGGCGATACCGACGAGCCGCCCGTCGAGGAAGAAGCGCTCGAAGAGAGACAGCTCGATCGGCCCCGCCGTCTGTCCGGCACCTGGCGTCACCCTTGTCTGCATGATCAGCAGTGCCAGCGCGAATGCCGCCATCGTCGCAACGACCGCAAACAGCGCATGCGCCAACCGTCCGCTGCCCCAGCGCAGCACCCCGTAGCCGACAACTAGTCCGAACGGCAGGCCGAGGCCCCACAGCCATGGCAGCTGAT
>JBIOVC010000048.1:0-3203 GCA_044867545.1 Hyphomicrobiaceae bacterium
CGGCTCCACACGAAGCCGGCGATCGTGGCCGCCGCAAGCGCCGCGGCTCCGCCCCAGAGCAGGCGTTGCGCGTGCTCGGAGCCCTTGCGCTCGGCCCAGATCAGCGCGGGTATGAGCGCGATCGATACGGCGATGTTGCAGCAGAAGAGGATCGCCATGTAGTAGACGTCTTCCTCGAACTTCATCTCGACGTCCTTGATGTGGCAGTAGGCCATGCCGGCGAGCGCCACCGCGGTGACGCCGAGCGCGATCGTGCGCTCCGGTCGGCCGGACACGTTCGATCGACTGTCGATCGCGCGCATTTCTCCCCCCCAAAGACGAGGCATGATGCCGTCGGAGGGGTGGTGCCCGCGCGCGGGCGAGCGTAATCCACTTCTCAAAGCGGCGTGTCGAACGGCTCACGCTCGCGCGAGCGTGCACGCGGGCTTGGCGACGATCGTCAGCTCGGCGTGCAGTGGACCCGGCGGTGCTGGCGACGTGCCTTGATGGTGCTTCCCATGCAACCCCGGCACTCGGACGGCGAGCGCGGCCGTCATCCGGCGCGCTGCTGCCTTCGCCTTGAAAGGAACGGCGACTGGAACCGTCCAGCGCCCGCCACTCACGCTCCCACCTTCCATGCAACGCGACGGCTGCCCTTTCGGTCGTCCGAAGCGAGAGCGATCGTCTTGGCGGGTGGCTGGACGTGGTTCTTGATGGAGCCAGCGAGCGGCTTGCGCCCGCCCGCTGGCTATGCGGTCTCGCGCTATGCGGGTAGTTCGCGGAGTTGCTGGGCGGGCGTGAAGAAGTTGCGGTAGGCGAGGAGCACGGAGGTCAGCGCTCCGAGGGCCACGCTTCCTAGGAGGATGTAGAGCAGGATCAGTTGGAGGCGGACTGCGTCGACCGGCGCCGCTCCGGCGAGCAGCATGCCGACCATCGTGCCGGGGAAGAAGATCAGCCCGGTGGTCTTTGTCGAATCGATCAGGGGGATCATCCCGGAGCGCAGGCTGCGCCGCACGATGGGGCCGATGGCTTGTGTGGTGGTCGCGCCGAGCGCGAGCGTGGCTTCGATCTGGTTGGTCGAGTCGGCCACGTCGTCGCCGAGGCGGTTGAGCGCGACCGCGGCGGCGGTCATGGCGTTGCCGATCACCATGCCGCCGACGGGCACCAGGTAGCGGGCCTGCGGATTGAATACTCCTAGTGCCAACACCAGCCCGAGCGTTGCCGCGGCAGCCAGGGCCAACGCGATCAGCAGTGGCCAGAAGGCGTGCGGGACCTTGCGTGCCCGTGAGCGCGCCGTGAGTGCGCCGAAGAGCACCATCGCGGCGAGCAACGCCACGACGAACCCGAGGTTGTTCTGGTCGAAGATGAACTTGATCACGTAGCCGATGGCGGTGAGCTGGATGAAGGAACGGATCACGGCGATCCCGATGTCACGCTCCAAGTCCGCCCGCTGCCACGCCGAGACGGCCACCGCTACCGCTACCAGGACAAGCGTGGCTGCAACCTGCCCGAGCGTGATCTGGATCGCGGCGATCATGACGGCACCGTCGAAGGGCCCCGGCTCAGTCGGCCGCCTTCCAGCCAAACGATGCGGTCCGCCAGCCGTTCTGCTTGCGCCAGCTCGTGGGTGACGAAGACAAAGGACAGCGACAGACGCTCGCGCAGGTCGAGCAGGGTCCGCTCAACTGCGGTCTTGGAGCGCTCGTCCAGGGCGGATGTCGGCTCGTCGAGCAAAAGCACCTTGGGCTGGAGCGCCAGGGCACGGGCGAGCATCACCCGCTGCTGCTCGCCGACCGACAGCCGACCGGCGGGCCTAGCAGCGAACGTTTCATCGAGCCCGGCGAGGCGCAGGGCGGCAGGCACGTCGGCCACCTTTCCGGCGAGCTGCGCGCCGAAGCTCACGTTCATCGCCACCGTTCCGTCGAGCAGCGCGGGGAGCTGAGGCACGAGGCCCACCTCGCGCCGCAGCGCCAGCACGTCGTAGTCCCGCACGTCGCGGCCGCGGTAACGCACCGTACCCACGGCAGGATCGGCTAGGCGGTTGAAGAGCCGCAAGAGCGTCGATTTCCCTGCGCCCGAGGGTCCAGCGATACAGGTGGTGCCCTTGCTGAGGCCGAAGGTCAGCTCCTCAAGCACTACCGCGCCGCCGCGACGGAAGCTGACGTGATCGCACTCGAACAGCACACGGACATGATGGCCCCCTACGCGCGCACGACGTTCCGCCCACCAATCATCGGTCGCGACGAGGCCGTCGCTTCCCCTTTCTCTTTGATGGAGGGCCGGCTGTCAAGTGGGTGGTGCTCTTCAAGGGGGTGCTCTTGGTTGGATGCTCCCGGCGTGGTGGAGCGGGTGGCTCATTTCTCTTTCGGCGCTTGGTGCGCAGATTGTTCGTGGGAGCTGCCTCGGCTTCTCAATTCCATGCGGGGCCGTCAGGCGGCCAGAAAGCAGCGGGAGCTTGCCGAGACATCGGTGGCCCCGCTCGTCTGCGAGCGGGCGGGCTTGAAGGGTTGCTGGCGGCTGAGGATGTGCCAGCAGGCGATCAGGATCTTGCGCGCGACGGCGGACTTGGCGGGGTTCTTGCCGGTGCGCTTGGCGATGTCGCTGTAGAGCTCGTGCCAGGGGTTGGTCGGGCGCCAGGCGGCGTGGTGACCGGCGCCAGCACATGATGCGCATGGCACGCCTCGTGCCCGGGTTGGTCGAAGAGTTCGGCGACCGGCTCACCGACGAGGAGACCCGCGGGATCGCCGACGACATCCTCGATACCTACGACGATGTGCCCATCCGCTCGTTCGTAATGATGCTCGCCAACCGCCGGGCGCGAGAGATCCTGAAGCAGCGAGCGGGCGCCGCTGCGGGCGTCTGACCACCCCAGAGCCGGGGGGCCGCCAACATCTCAACGAAGATTAGAATGATCCCGTGCCTGCGGAGCGCTGCGACGTCCTTTGTCTCGACCTGGAGAAGGCCGAGGCGTTGCGCTTGGGCCGGCTCAGCGTGGCGACGGCAGAGGACGTCGCGGGGCAGGCTAAAGCGCTCGCCGATCCGACACGCCTAACGCTGGCCGCCGCACTACGCGAGGGCGGCGAGCTGTGTGTCTGCGACCTGGCATGGGTCATCGAGCGGGCCGAGAACCTGGTGTCCCATCACCTGCAGCTCCTGCGCTTCGCGGGTCTGGTAGCGAGTCGGCGCGACGGCAAGATGGTCATGTACTCGCTGACTGGGCGGGG
>JBIOVC010000049.1:0-2397 GCA_044867545.1 Hyphomicrobiaceae bacterium
CGCGCGGCCGCTGGCGATCGCAACCGCCGGCCACGGCGGAGAGAACGCCGATCCCGCCTGCCCGAACCGCTCGCCGGGCGCGACCGGCCCCCACGGCGCCGCGACCTTCCAGATCCCGGTCGGCGCGACCTGCTTCATCACGTAGTCGAGACCGAGCGCATCTGCGACACCGCGAGCCTGCACGTCCATGCCGGCCTTGCCGTCGGTGATGATCCAACCCCGCGCGCCGGCAAGCGGCCGGCGACGGCCGGCCTCCACCCCTTTCTCATTGGCATGCATGCCCTGCATCGAGCACCCGTTGGACCTTGCGCGGAGGTTCTCGAACCTCCGCGAGTCGCCAATGCCGTCTCATTTGGGCGGCCCTGCGGCCGTTGTCGACGCCTTCAAGTGCCGCATCCGGGTTGCGAACCCGTAAGCCCCAGCCTATCACCGCGGGGCGGCGCCCCGAGCGGCGCCATGATTCGGGGAGCTGCGACCTGCCATGTCAGCCCGCCTTGATGCCATCGACTGGCGCATCCTGAGGGAGTTGCAGGCCGACGGCCGCATCACCAACGTGGCGCTCGCCCGCCGGGTCGGCATAACGCCGCCGCCGTGCTTGCGGCGCATGCGCGCGCTCGAGGAGGCGGGCTTCATTACCGGCTACCGCGCAGTGGTCGACGAGCGCATGCTTGGCTTCGAGCTGACCGCATTCGCCATGGTCGGTCTGCACAGCCAGGCCGAGCCTGATCTGAGAACCTTCGAGAACCGGCTGCTCGCCTGGCCGCTGGTGCGCGAGGCATACATGATGGCCGGCGAGACCGACTACATCCTGAAATGCGTCGCGCCCGACCTGCCGGCGTTCCAGGAGTTCGTGCTCCGTGAGCTGACCGCAGCGCCCAACGTCGCGAGCGTCAAGACCTCGCTCACCATCCGCCGCGCAAAGCTGGAGGCGGGCGTGCCGACTGGGGAAACGATCGGATAGGCCGCGCACCACCAGTGTGATGATCGAGAAATTCGCCAGCGCCCGCAGCTTCCCTCAGAGCGAATTTCTCGATCTGAATCACACTAGCAACTCTATGATTCTAGTGTCCCCTATGATTCCGAAGTTCGCTCGGAACCTAGCATCGAGCGCAGGCGAACTTCGGAATCGGGACACTAGGACCTACTTCCATTCGACCTTCAGCACCTCGTAGGAGCGGGTGCCCTTGGGCGTTGCGACCTCGGCGGTATCGCCTTTCGACTTGCCAATGAGCGCACGCGCGATCGGCGAGCCGATCGAGATCTTGCCCTCGCGCACGTTCGCCTCGAACTCGCCGACGATCTTGTATTTGACCTTCTCGTTGCTGTCCTCGTCGACGAGCGTCACGGTTGCGCCGAACTTGACCGTGCTGCCCGAGAGGTGCGTCGGATCGATGACCTCGGCGCGCGAGAGCTTGTCCTCGAGATCGGCGACCTTCGCCTCGTTGAGGCTTTGCTGCTCCTTCGCAGCGTGATACTCGGCGTTCTCCGAGAGGTCGCCGTGCGTCCGCGCCTCGGAGATCTGTTGGATGATCCGCGGGCGCTCCTCGGACTTGAGGCGGTGCAGCTCGGCTTCGAGCTTCTCGAACCCCTCGCTCGTCATCGGCACCCGTTCCATCGACATATCCTAATGTCTCCCAACTGCCCGGGCTTGCGCCGGAGCCATACTTTCAATTTGTACCAGTCAGGGGGTTCTGACTTGCCCAATCAAGCGGGGTGTGTTCGGGGATCAGGCGACGCGGACAAGGTAGCCCTGAAGCGGCGCCACCTTGAGAATATTGGCTTTCATTGCCTTTATGGCCTTCGTCACGGCGATAGCACCCGCCAATGTTGTATAATACGGGATGTGGTTGAGCAAGGCAGTCCGGCGGATGTCCTTGGAGTCGATCAGCGCCTTGGCGCCCTCCGTGGTGTTGAAAACCAGCGCAATATCGCCGTTTTTCATCATGTCGACGACGTGAGGGCGCCCCTCGAGCACCTTGTTGACCACCTCGCAGCGGATGCCCTGGGACTCCAGATGCCGCTTTGTCCCGCGCGTCGCGACGATCTTGAAGCCCATCGCCTCGAGCTCCCTGACCGCCGGCACGATCCGGTCCTTGTCGCTGTCGCGAAGCGACACGAATACCGCGCCGCCCGTCGGCAGCTGCTGGCCGGCGGCGAGCTGGCTCTTGCCGAACGCCATCGCGAACTCGCTGTCGATCCCCATCACCTCGCCGGTTGAGCGCATCTCCGGCCCGAGGATCGGATCGACGCCGGGGAACCGGGCGAACGGGAACACCGCCTCCTTGACCGCGACGTGTCCCGCCTTCTGTGCCCTGAGCTTGAACGTGGCGAGCGGCTGTCCGGCCATCACCTGCGCCGCAATGCCGGCGATCGGCAGGCCGACCGCCTTGGCGACGA
>JBIOVC010000050.1:0-17484 GCA_044867545.1 Hyphomicrobiaceae bacterium
CGAATGCTTCCCGGCGCCGAACGTCATAGACGATCGGTGCCTCGGCCGCGCCGATCCGTTCCTTCAGCTCGTCGACTGTGATGAAGAAGTCGCCCATGGCTATCGCTCCGTAGCAAGACGGAGCGGCGCTTGGGCGGGGCGGCTGGCCCCAAGCCTGACGGGGCGGCCGCGTTAGCCCCGCACGCAACCGGTAATGGTTCCGGGCGCGCCGGTCAAGCGCTCGCCGAAACCGCTTGGCCCATGGGTGCGTTGCAGCGATTAACGTCACCGGGCGATGGCGTAGACGGCCGGACGTTGCCGACCTATCTCTATCGGAGGCGGCGTGTTGCGTTACTGAGTTGAGGAGTGAGGCGAATGGACCCCGCCATCGCCGAACAGCGCGAGGCCCTGGAACTCGAGCTCGAGCGCGTCGAGGCGCTGCTCGCCCTCAATGCCAGCTGGCAGGCGCTTTGCCTGCTCAAGATCCGGTCCGGCGACGTCGTGGCCGCACTCGACCCGCAGCTCGGCGCCGAGCGGGCCAGGCTCGAGGCGGCGCTCGCCGGCAACCGGGTTTTCCAGCAGCGAGAGGTGGTTGCCCGGGCGATAGCAGCCATCGATGAGCCGGTACCTGAGGTCCAGGTTCCGGAGTCCGGCGAGCAGCCGGTGGTCGAGACACCCCGGCATGCCGAGTGGCTTGCGACGGCAGGTCCCGAACCGGAGCTTCCCTCGGTGGTTCCGAGCGGCGCGCTGCCTCAGCTGGAGTCCGCGGTGGCCTCCGCCGCCCAAGCAAGCTTCGGAGCAGGCGAAGAGGCACCGGCGCCGGCGTCGCTGCTCAGCCGTCTCAGGCGCGTGCGGCAGAAGAACGGCTTCGACGGTGCGCGCTATGCCGCCTACCGCTCCGAGATCGGCGAGGCCTCGGTCGAGATCGTGAAGCGTGGCGACGTGCACTCACGGTCGCCCATCAAGGCTTCGGGTGGCCTCTCGCAGGGCCGCTGAGCGCACGCTGGCGCTCAACGAGACGCTTGCGCGCGCCGCGCCGACGTTTATCTTGCAGTGCAGCATCATGCTTCTGCGAGGTGCAGTTCCATGTCGGCCGCGCCAGCTCACGTCAACGAGAAACTCCTCCCTTCACAAGGCGAGGAGGGGGCCGATTACAGCAGCGTTGTGGCTGCGGCCGAACGGGTACTCGGCGCAGCCAAAGCAGCGGTTCGCGCGCGCGTGGCGAGCGCCGGCGGCCTTGATGCGGCGCAGCATGCGGCCCATGGGCTTGCCTGGCTCGCCACCTATGTCGAGGCGCTACGCCAGCTCAATGCCTGGGGCAGCCGGCTCGCGGAAGCTGGACGGCTCGGCGAGACCGAGCGGCTGATCCTCGCGATAGGCTTCGGCGAGTACGCGGCGCAGATCGCGGGTGGCATCGCCATGAGTCAGGGCGAGACCGTCCGGTTGGCGAGCCTCGGCATCGAGACGGCAGATTCGCGGAGGTTTGAGGACACATCCGTGGCGGTCATCCGGGAGGGTACGCGCGAGGAGTTGAAGGCTCGCCTTGCTCAACTGATCGCCGAGCATCCGGGTGCGACCACGTTCGGCGACAGCGGGCTCGATGAGACGCATGCGGCGATGCACGAGGAGATGCGGCGCTTCGCGCAAGCCGAGGTCGTGCCGCATGCGCATGAGTGGCACCTCGCCAACCAGTACATTCCGCTCGAGGTGATCGCCAAGCTCGCCGAGCTCGGCGTGTTCGGCCTTTCGCTGCCGGAGGAGTTCGGCGGGCTCGGCCTCGGCAAGGAGGCGATGTGCGTCGTCTCGGAGGAGCTCTCGCGCGGCTATATCGGCGTCGGCTCGCTCGGCACGCGCTCGGAGATTGCCGGCGAGCTGATCTTGAACAACGGTACCGAGGCGCAGAAGCAGAGGTACCTGCCGAAGATCGCCTCAGGGGAGATGCTCCCCACGGCAGTGTTCACCGAGCCGAACACGGGCTCGGACCTCGCCTCGCTCAAGACGCGCGCGGTACGCGAGGGCGACGTCTACAAGGTGACGGGGCAGAAGACCTGGATCACGCATCCCGTCCGCGCCGACCTGATGACGCTGCTCGTGCGCACCGATCCGAGCCAGGCCGGCTACAAGGGGCTCTCGATGCTGCTCGCGGAGAAGCCGCGGGGCAGCGACGAGGATCCGTTTCCTGCGTCCGGCATGTCGGGCGGCGAGATCGAGGTGCTCGGCTATCGCGGCATGAAGGAGTTCGAGATCTCCTTCGACGGGTTCGAGGTGCCGGTCTCGCAACTGCTCGGCGGCGAGGAAGGCCAGGGCTTCAAGCAGCTGATGAACACGTTCGAGGCGGCGCGCATCCAGACGGCGGCGCGTGCTGTCGGTGTCGCGCAATCGGCGATGGACCTCGCTCTCGCCTACGCGCTCGACCGAAAGCAGTTCGGCAAGCCGATCTATACGTTCCCGCGCGTCGCAAACAAGATCGTGATGATGGCAGTCGAGATCCAGATCGCGCGGCAGCTCACCTACTTCGCAGCGCGCGAGAAGGACCAGGGGCGGCGCTGCGATCTCGAGGCGGGGATGGCGAAGCTGCTCGGGGCGCGAATCGCGTGGGCCAGCGCCGACAACGCGCTGCAGGTTCACGGCGGCAACGGCTTCGCACTCGAGTATCAGATATCGCGCGTCCTGTGCGATGCGCGCATTCTCAACATCTTCGAGGGGGCGGCCGAAATCCAGGCACAAGTGATCGCCCGGCGGCTGCTCGAAGGCGCGAACTGAACCGCAGAACGCGCTGATTTGAATTGCATACGCCGTGGCAAACGTATCACGGCATACATTCGATTTGGCAGAGCGGGTGTCTCACTCTTTCGGGGATGAATGAATCCGCATACCCATCGCCAGGTAGCGCGGTTGTTGACACCGCCAGCATGCCTACGTATTTGCAGGCCCACCTGAAATAACCGGGAAAAGCTCATGTCCACGAAACCGAACGGCGCCAAGCCGACGACAGTCACGCTTCGCCATCTGAGCAGCGCGCTTGCCGAGGCCCACCAGTTGCCGAAGAAGCAGACCGGCGAGGTGCTCGAGAGCCTCGTTGGTATGATCACGAAGCATCTCAAGAAGGGCGAGCGCATCCGCATCGGCGGACTCGGCATTCTGCAGGTCCGCAAGCGCCCGGCGCGCATGGGCCGCAACCCGGCGACCGGCGAGGCGATCAAGATCAAGGCCAGCAAGAAAGTCGCTTTCCGTCCGGCCAAGGAGCTGAAGGAAGCGGTCTGACGCAGTCGATACGATGGGGCGGCAGCGGGGTCCGGCGCACGGCCGGACGCCGGCGCTCCGTCGGCCCTGCTTCCGCCACGACCGCGCGCCCGATGCTGCACCGGCGATGACCGATCGTCGGCGGGCTGTGCGTTGCGTTCTGAAGATCTTACCTATGCCGACCAGGGCAGCGCGGTCTCGAGCCCAGTCTCGCGTGCGAGCTTGTCGAGATCGCCGATCGTCTCCGGCGCGAGCGTCAGGCCGTCGCGGCGGTTTTGCGCGTCGTTCAGCGCCTCGATCTCGCCCGGATAGTAGATTGCGTCGGCGCCGTCGGCGACGGGCACCGACTTCAGCTCCGCAATCATCCGCTCGACGTCGGCCTCGAACTCGGCAAGCGGCCGGAACGCGGCGATGTTCATGGCGATGAAGAGGTGGCCGCAGCCGCTCTTCTTGTCGGCCTCATATGGTCCGTGCACGCCGGTGAGGAACTTAGAACCGGAGAGTACGCCGGACAGCACGTCCATCATGACCGAGATCGCGTAGCCCTTGTGGCCGCCCATCGGCAGGACATTGCCGGCGAGTGCGGCTTGCGGGTCGGTCGTTGGGTGTCCGGCGGTATCAATCGCCCAGCCCAAAGGGATCGGCTGACCCCGGTTGCGGGCGAGGTAGATCTTGCCGCGCGCGACGCTAGTGTTGGCGATGTCGAGCACCATCGGCGGATGACGTCCGGCGGGCGCGGCGATCGACCAGGGATTGTTGCCGACCGCCTTTCGACGGCCGCCCCAGGGTGCCATCGCCGGGCTGCCGTTGGTCGAGCAGAAGCTTATGCACTGGGCGCTCGCGGCCATCCGCGTGTAGTACATCGCGGTGCCAAAGTGGTTCGAGCTGCGGACGGCGACGGCGCCGATCCCGTGCCGGCGCGCGCGGCCGATCGCGTCCTGCATCGCGCGGGTCGCGAGCACCTGGCCGATGCCATCGCCGCCGTCGAATACGGCGACCGCGCCGGCGTCGACGATGGGGGCAGGAGCGGTGACCGGCTTCAGTGCGCCCGACTTCAGCCGCGTCGCATACCAGGCTGTGCGCAGCACGCCGTGCGACTGGTGTCCCCATAGGTCCGCCTGGACCAGGCTGTCGGCGACGAGCACGGCGTCGTCGCGGGGCACGCCGTTCGCCTCGAATACCGTGGCTACGAATTTGGCCAGGGCGGCATGATCGATCGGTGCGGGTGCGGACACGTTGGGTTCTCGCTCGTAAGCGTTGTGAGGCTGCCGGGCATCCTATAGTAGAAGACGGTGTGGAGGCGAAGCGCCATGCAAGACCAAAGAACACAGCTGATCGAACGCATTCGCCGGGAGGCGCGGGCTGCGCTCGAGGTCGCGCGCAAGCTGACCAGCGCGGAGATTCACGCCTATCCGTCACCGATCGCCGGTTGCGATCAGCAGTTCAACTATTTGCTCGAGCAGCGAACCGCCATTGCCGCGGAGCTCGAGCGGCTGGCGAAGCTGGACGAAGGGCGCGCCGCAGGCGAGCAGGCGAAAGAGCTCGATGCCGTCCTCGGCAGCTCTCTCTATCTCGACGAGGAGACGCGCCGCGCGCTGCGTGCGAGCCTCAGGCCGGCGATCGATGCGATCGCGGCCTTGGAGACTGCATCACAACGCTGACGTCAGCTCCCGCTCGGCCTTCGCCTTCGGCCAGACGTTCTCGGGCACGAAGACCTCGCCCTGCATGATCTTGCGCGCGGTTCGAAGGATGCCGGCGCGCTCGACCTTCATGCCAGGACCGCGGCCGCTCAATGTGAGCCGAATCTCCAGCACGCCGGAGGGATGCTCGATCACCACCGTCTCCTTGTCGGTCCCCTTGATGCGGGCGAGACCGTCGGCAACCGAGCCCGGCAGCACACAGCAGGAGGCGACGCAAGCGCCGCCCGTCACGGCATGGGCCTGGTGCAGCTTGTCGGGCACGAAATAGCGAGACGTGATTGTGCCCCCGGAGCGTGGGGCGGCGAGAATGCCGAACTTCGGGATCACCTTGTCGGTGACGTCGCCGAATCCCATCAGCACGCCGGCCTTGCGGCGTAGGGGCTCCATCCGTGCGAAGAAGGCCTTGTCGGCGGCGAAGTGCTCGCGGCCTTCGTAGCCCGTCAACCCGAACGCGTCGGCACGCGCAATCACCATCGGCATGGCCACGTCGATCATCGTCACTTCGATGCCGTCGATCACGTCGCGGACGTTGCCGGTCGGCAGCAGCTTGCCGGTCTTGGAGCCGACGGCGTTCAGCAGGTCGAGGCTGATCGGCGCGGCGGTGCCGGGAACGCCGTCGATCGCAGCATCGCCCACGTACTCGACTTTGCGACCCGGGGTCTGAACGGTGGCTTCGATGTCCGTGTCGGTGTTGACATCGTAGATGCGCACCAGGGTGACGGGGTCCTTGGCCTCGACCATGCCGCGCTCGATGGCAAAGGGGCCGACGCCCGAGAGCATGTTGCCGCAGGGCGGGTTGGTGTCGACGATCGCCTTGTCGATCAACACCTGAGCGAAGTGATAGTCGACGTCGACCCCGGGGCGCTTCGATGGGGAGACGATCGCGACCTTGCTGGTCAGCGGGTCGGCGCCGCCGAGGCCGTCGATCTGGCGCACGTCGGGCGAGCCCATGGCGGCGAGCAACACTCGGTCGCGGGTGGCGCGGTCAGAGGGCAGGTCGCTCAGGCGGAAGTAGGGACCGCGCGAGGTCCCGCCGCGCATGAAGATGCACGGAATCGCGCGCTGGGGCATGGGTCACCTCAAGGGCCAGGGAAGCTCCACCAAGGACTGCAGCAGGCCGCGCGGGAAATCAAGCACCAGCATGTAGCCGGCAAAGATCATGAGACCGACGGCGATGGCACCGTACGTCAGCGCCCGCAGGGGCCCGATGGTGGTGCGGCTCGTCAGGAAGGCGGGGATGAACAAGGCTATGGCGATGATGAAGCCGAACAGACCGGCCATGCCGAATAGCAGGGCGAACCAGGCGACCGGGGGCCAGACGCTGCTGACCGCAGGGTCCCCGACGTGGTCGCCCTCGATCTCCTGATCGAAGCTCGCCGAGCCAGCCGGGCCGGCGAAGAAGAGCGCCCACAGCAGGTAGAGAGTGAAGAGCAGCATCACCGCCGCGGCCGACGTCGGGAACACGGCGCCGAGGAAGTTCAGCCTCGAGCAGGTGATGAAAGCGTAGCCGAAGATGACGAGCACGAGCACCGCAAAGGCAATCTGGGGTGCCCGGTCATTGATGCTGGTCGCGACGGCTGCAGTCTTCTGTGCGCCGGGGGTGGTCATCTCGCCGGTCTCGGAGATGCGGCCACGGGTGGCGGTCCACAGCGATACGACGGAAAGTGCGGCGATGATGAGCACGCCGGGCCGGGTGACGAAGTTCCAGTCGTAGAACTGCACGGCCTGATAAAGGTAGTTCTCAATCTGCGGGGAAAGCACGAAGCCCACCAGGAATGCCGAGCGCGGCCAGCCGAAGCGGCGCATGAACAGGCCGAACATGCCGAGCGCGAACAGCAGCAACAGGTCGGTCAGCGACTGGCGGACCTGGAAGGCTGCAAAGCAGACGACGGTGATCACGGCCGGCGCCAGCAGGTTGAACGGCACGTAGGTCAACCGCGAGATCGGGTAAGCCAGCAAAAAGCACAGCGCCGCGCCGATGACGCTCGCCAGCGTCAGCGTCCAGGCGATCGTATAGGTGAGGTGGAGGTCGGTGGTGACCATCGAGGGGCCGGGCTGGATGCCGAGCAGCACCATGCCCCCCAGGAAGATGGCGGTGCTTCCCGAGCCCGGGATGCCGAACAGGATGGTCGGCAGCAGCGCGCCGCCCTGCAGCGAATTGTTGGAGGTCTCGGCGGCGAGCACGCCTCGGATGTCGCCCTTGCCAAACTCCGACTTGTCCTTGGCGGATTGCACAGCATGGCCGTAGGCGATCCAATCGACCACGCCACCGCCGACGCCGGGAATGGCACCGCATATGGTGCCGATCACCGAGCAGCGGAGCACCAGGAACCAGTGGACGAAGGTATCCTTCACGCCCTGGAGCCAGCCACTGCCGAGGGAGGAGGAGCTCGAGGCAATCGGCTGATTGCGTCGCATCAGGTCGCTGAGCTCGGGCAATGCGAACATGCCGAGCCCGATGATGACGAGCGGGATGCCGTCGCTCAGGTACTCGATGCCGAGGTCGAGGCGGAACTCTCCGGTCGCCGGCGCGGCGCCAACCGCGCCTGCGATGAGACCGAGGCCCGCCGAAGCTATGCCGCGGGCGACATTCTTGCCGGCAAGCACACCGACCACCGACAGGCCCAAGATTCCCAGCATGAAGAGCTCACCGGCGCCGAAGGCGAGGATGACCGGCTTGGCAACGACGACGAAGCCGGTCAGCACCAGCGCGCCGAATATTCCTCCAAGGGCGGAACCGGTAAAGGCCGCACTCAGCGCGCGCGCCGCCTGCCCGCGCTTCGCGAGCGGAAAACCGTCGAGTATGGTGGCCTGGCTGCCGGCGGCGCCGGGAACGCCGATCAGCACCGAGGTATAGGTGTCGCCGGTCGGCACGGTAGCGACCAGCCCGATCAGCATGGCCAGCGCGGAGACCTTGTCCATGCCGTAGATGAACGGGATCAGCAGCGACATGCCGGCGATGCCGCCGAGCGCCGGCAGCACACCGATGACGAGCCCGACGAGGATGCCGAGCATCATGAAGCTCAGGTGCTGCACCGACATCAGGTCGGTGAATGCTGTGAGGAGGGTATCCAACATGACGCGTGCCCCTCGAGCGGCGGCGCAGCCGGCTGCCGACGCAGCGCAAATAGCTCAGGTGGCCGGGCCAGGCCGGCCCAGCCACCCGTAAGAGCCGCCTTGCTCGCTACTCGAACTTCACCTGATAGTTTTTGACGAGGAAGTCGCGGACCCAAGCCTTCGCCTCGGTGGAAATGGTGGTCGCGCTCTTGTAGAGCTCCTCGCCTGCCTGATCGGTGACCTGCTCATACTCGCCGATGATCTCGTCGCGCTTGGCCAAGTACTCGGGGTCCTTGAGCATCTGGCGAACGGCTGCCCGATAGGCATCGACGATGTCCTTAGGCGTGCCCTCGGGTAGCACCAGCAACTTCTGGCCCTGGTAGCCGGCGAACAGCAACGCCTTGAACGCCTCCCACTCGATGCCGGAGGGCTTCTTGCCGTGCACGATCTCGTAGGCTTCGCCGATGTGCGGCACGTCAGGGAAGTTGGGGTCGCGTACCAGGTTGCCCTTGCTGTCGATGGCACCCCAGCTGAACAGCGGTACAGCCTTGCCCTCCTTGACCAAGGGCACCACGCTCTTCAGGTAGGCCGAGGTGGTCTGGTAGTCGATGGTGGCTTCGCCGCGCTCGAAGGCGAGGCGGCCTTCGCCGCGGCTCTTCATGCCGAAGACGTGGTTGACGTCGAGCCCCAGCATGCGGAAGCCCAAGAGCGGCACAAGGTCAAGCGAGGTTGCGCCCTGGCTGCCGTAGGATAGCTTCTGGCCCTTGAGCTTGCCGAGGTCCTTGACCGACTTGACCCCGAACTTCGGGTTGATGTAGACCCCGCCGCCGGTCGGGGCGCCGAGCACGACCTGCCACTTGGTGTAGTCATACTTCACGCGCGTATCGCCCAGCAAATAGGGGAACTGCGTCGAACCCGAGGTGCCAAGGATCGTGAGACCGTCGGGCTTGGCGGATGCGGCGAACTGGTTCGCGCCCGTGATCGAGCCGCCGCCCGGCGCGTTCTTGACGACGATGACGGGCTTGCCCGGCAGGTACTTGCTCAGGATCGGTCCGAGGAAGCGTGCCCACACGTCGGACCCGCCGCCCACCCCGAACGGGATCACCCATTCGATGGTCTTGCCGCTGAAATCGGGAGCGGCGGCGGCCGGGACGGGGGCCGCGGCGATCGCGAGCGCTGCCGCCGATGCGGCGACGGACACGAAAGGCGTTCTTGCAAGCATTCTCGGGATCCTCCCATTGGGTGCTGCTCGCCGTGCTCTGGCGGCACGGCTGACCGGGGCAGATTAGGCAGATGTGCTCATCCGCGCCACTGCTATGTCGCCGGCACCTAGGGACTCGCTCAGCGAGCCCCAGGCGCCCATTCCATCAGAATTTGACTTGGTAGTTCTTGATGAGGAAGTCGCGGACCCATTCCCGAGCCTCTGGGGAAATGGTCGTTGCGTCCTTGTAGAGACTTTCAGCGGCCCCGTCGGTCACCTGCTCGTACTCGCCGATCACCTCGTCGCGCTTGGCCAGGTACTCGGGGTCCTTGAGCAGTTGGCGCACGGCAGCGCGATAAGCCTCGACAATCTCCGGTGGTGTACCCTCGGGCAGCACCAGCAGCTTCTGCGCCTGGAAGCCGGCGAACAGCAGCGCCTTGAAGGCCTCCCACTCGACGCCTGAGGGCTTCTTGCCGTGCACGATCTCGTAGGCCTCACCGATGTGCGGCAGGTCCGGGAAGTTGGGGTCGCGAATGAGGTTGCCCTTGCTGTCGATGGCGCCCCAGCTGAACAGCGGTACAGCCTTGCCGTCCTTGATCAGCGGAACCACCGTTTTCAGGTAGGCCGAGGTGGTCTGGTAGTCGATCGTCGCCTCGCCGCGCTCGAAGGCGAGGCGGGATTCGCCGCGGCTCTTCATGCCGAACACGTGATGGACGTCGAGCCCCAGCATGCGGAAGCCCAAGAGCGACACGAGATCGAGTGCGGTCGCGCCCAGATTACCGTAAGCGAGCTTCTGGCCCTTGAGCTTGTCGAAGTCCTTGACCGACTTCACGCCGAACTTCGGATTGATGTAGACGGCGCCGCCGGTCGGAGCGCCGAGCACGACCTGCCATTTCGTGTAGTCGTACTTCACGCGCGGGTCGCCTAGCAGGTAGGGGAACTGGGTGGAGCCCGAGGTGCCGAGGATGGTGAGGCCATCCGGCTTGGCGGTTGCTACGAACTGGTTGGTGCTGGTGATCGAGCCGGCGCCCGGCACGTTCTTGATGACGATGACGGGCTTGCCCGGCAAGTATTTGCTCAGGAGCGGGCCGTTGAAGCGAGCCCAGACGTCGGAGCCGCCGGCGACGCCGAACGGGATCACCCATTCGATGGTCTTGCCGCCGAAGTCGACGGCGCCGGCAGGCACCGGTGCGGCGCCGAGCGCGAGTACGGCGCCCGTTGCGGACGCCGCCCATTGCATAAGGTGTCTCGGTTGCATTTTACTCCTCCCGGTCTTTCTTGATTGGGGCTCGGCGTGCGAGCCCGTCGGTTGGGGAGACTAGGCGGATACGGCTGCAGGCGCTACCCCGACCAAGCGCCGACGCCGGCGTCAGGCAGCGGCAAGCCGGGCTGCCGCCGCACGTGCAAATGCTGCGGTGCCAAGGGGACCGCCGAGATCGGCCGTCCGCTGCAGTGGATCGGCGAGCAAAGCATCGATGGCGGCCTCGATCAGGCGGCCCGCCTCGGCGAGGTCGGCGCGGCGGTGGCGGTCGCCGAGCCAGCCCAGCAGCATGGCGGCCGAGAGGATCAGCGAGACGGGGTTCGCCTTGCCCTGGCCGGCGATGTCGGGGGCGGAGCCGTGCTGGGCCTGGGCCACAGCATAGTCGCTGCCGGCGTTGAGGCTGCCGGCGAGGCCGAGGCTGCCGGCGAGCTCGGAAGCCTCGTCGGAGAGAATGTCGCCGAACATGTTGGTGGTCACCACCACATCGAAGCGCGCAGGCGCGCGGATGAGGAGCGCGGCCATGGCATCGACAATCACCTCCTCGAGCTCGATGTCCGGGTAGCCGGCCGCCACCTTGCGGACCTCGCCCAGAAAGAGCGCCTCGGAGACCCTCAGCACATTGGCTTTGTGCACCGCTGTCACCTTGCGGCGGCGGCGGCGGGCGAGGTCGAAGGCGGCACCGGCGATGCGGTGAGATGCGGCGGCGGTCACCTTGCGGATGGTCAGCGCCAGATCGGGCGTCGGCATGAACTCGCCCGGACCCAACGTCATGTTGCGGTCGGCATAGAAGCCTTCCGTGTTCTCGCGGACGATGACGAGGTCCATCTCGCCGCCGATGTGTGGCACGCCCGGCCGGGTGCGCGCGGGCCGGATGTTGGCGAAGAGATCGAGCTCCTTGCGAAAGGCTCCGGAGACATTGATGCCGCCCTCGTTCGCCGGCGGATAGTCGAGGTGCGAGATGGGGCCGAGAATAGTGCCGTCGGCGGCGCGTGCGGCTTGGAGGACGGCGGCGGGCAGGGTCGTACCGGTTCGGCGGTGGGCGGCCCAGCCGATTTCCATTCGCTCGTAGACGAGGCCGAGCCGGAAGCGGCGATCCGCCGCCTCCAGGACGGAGAGGGTGGCGTCCGTGATTTCAGGGCCAATGCCGTCGCCGGCGAGTACGAGCAGCTTCATGGTGTCGAGGATGCAATGGAGGTCGGCGACGATTAGCCGAACAGATTGCGCAATGCACTAGAGTCTCGCGCGCGGGATCCTTTGGCGGAGCCAGCAACGGCCCCACAGCGCCGAATCACTCTGGTGCGATGCGCCGTTACAACTTTCGCCTGCAATCCGACATGATCGAGCGAGGAAAAGCCCTTCTGCTGTCTCGTTATTGTCGAGGGAATCGTGCACCCTCGGCGGATGATACAACCTTGGCGCGAGTTTATCCCTCTATATGCAACTCGGCAAGCCGGTGCGCTGGTGCTGGCCGGTGTGCTCAGCGTTGCTCTGCTCGCTGGCAGCTCCTTCTGGGCTGCGCCGGCGGCGCCTGCCATCACCGGAGCCGCTTACGTCATCGACGGCGACACGATCAGCCTTGGCGGGTTGCGCGTGCGGCTCGAAGGGATCGATGCGCCGGAGCTCGATCAGCACTGTGGGACGGGGCAGGCGAGCTGGCCGTGCGGGCGAGCCTCGGCAGCGCATTTGGCACGGCTCGTTTCCGGCGGCGTCAGCTGCCGGATGACCGGTTACGACGCTTACGGACGTTCGCTCGGCGTCTGCACCGCCGGCAGACAGGAGATCAATGCGCAGATGGTGCGCGAGGGCATGGCGTGGGCGTTCGTGCGGTACGGGCAGGTGTACGCTGCCGCTGAGGCAGAAGCGCGCGAGCGCCGGCTCGGCGTGTGGCGCGGGGCAGCGGAGCCTGCCTGGAGCTACCGCGCGCGCCGGGCGGTGGAGCATCACTAGCTAGAGGCATCGCGCCGTGCTCGTGTCAAAGTTATGGTCGAGGGTAACGCACGATTCGTGTCGCGGCCGGTGAGGTCCGCCGCTGTTCATCCATAGACGAGCAAGGAGAGCGATGACCTGGTCGATCATTGCACACGAGGAAACGACAGGCAGGGTCGGGGTCATTGTTGCGTCCGGCTCGTTCGCCTGCGGAGCGCATGTGCCGCGCATCTCGACCGGCGTCGGGGCTATAGCAAGCCAGGGCCTCGTCAATCCGCTGGCTGGGCCGCAAACGCTGGCGCTGCTCAGCGCGGGCGCGTCGGCCGAAGACGTAGTGCGATTGCTGACCGCTGCGGACGACGGCCGTGCTCTCCGCCAGCTCCACGTCATGGATGCACAGGGCCATTTCGCGGCGCACACCGGTGAGGGCTGCGCGGCCTGGTGCGGACACGAGGGTCACGCCGAGTTCTCGGTTGCCGGGCATGACCTTTCGGGGCCCGAGGTGCTCGCGACAGCCGCCAAGACCTATGCGGAGGGCAGCGGCAGGCCACTTGCCCGGCGTCTGATCGCAGCGATGCAGGCCGGCGAGGCGGCAGGCGGCGGCAAAGGCGTCCGCCAATCGGCTGCGCTGCTGGTTCACGACAACGAGGAGTATGCGCTGCTCGATCTGCGCGTCGATCATCACGCCGATCCGCTTGCCGAGCTCGCCCGGCTCGAAGGCACGGCGCGCGAGCGCTGGGTGCATCTGCGCCGCGTGCTGCCGAGTGCGGCGCGACCGTCAGGCATTACTGATGCCGCGTTGATCGAGGAGCAGATCGCGCAATCGGTTGCCGAGGGCTACGCGTGAGGCCTCACGTCTTCAGCCGATAACCGGTCCTGAAGATCCAGCTGACGATGGCGAGGCACGACAATAGGAATAGCAGCGTCATGACGAGGCTCAGCTCCACGCTGACGTCCGAGACCCCGTAGAAGCTCCAGCGGAAGCCGCTCACTAGGTATACGACGGGATTGAACAGCGTTACGGTCTGCCAGAACGGCGGCAGCACGTTCACCGAATAGAAGGTGCCGCCGAGGAAGGTGAGCGGCATGATCACGAGCAGCGGTACGATCTGCAGCTTCTCGAACCCGTCAGCCCAAATGCCTATGATGAAGCCGAGCAGGCTGAAGGTCACTGCCGTCAGCACCAGGAAGGTGACCATCCAGAATGGATGGTCGATCTGCAACGGGACGAAGAAGGCGGACGTGGCCAGGATGATGATCCCGAGGATGATCGATTTGGTGGCGGCTGCGCCCACATAGCCGATGGCGATCTCGAGCGGGGACACGGGCGCAGACAGGATCTCGTAGATGGTGCCGGTGAAGCGCGGGAAGTAGATGCCGAACGAGGCGTTCATCGTGCTCTGCGTGAGCAGTGTGAGCATGATCAACCCAGGCACGATGAAGGCGCCATAGCTCACGCCCTCGATCTCGGCGATGCGAGTGCCGATGGCAGCGCCGAACACTACAAAGTAGAGCGACGTCGAGAGCACCGGCGAGACGATGCTCTGCATCAGCGTGCGAAAGGTGCGCGCCATCTCGAAGCGGTAGATCGCCTCAACGGCATGGACGTTCATTTCGACCTCTTCACCAGGCTGACGAAGATCTCCTCGAGCGAGCTCTGCGTCGTATTGATGTCCTTGAAGGTGATGCCGGCTGCGCTCAGATCGCGCAGGAGCCGGGTGATGCCGGTGCGCTCGGCCCGCGTGTCATAGGTGTAGACGAGTTGATGGCCTTCGGATGCAAGCTCGAGCCCGTAAGTGGAAAGCGCGGCCGGAACCTCGGCCACTTGGTTGTGCAGCTCGAGCACCAGCTGCTTCTTGCCGAGCTTGCGCATCAGCTCCACCTTGTCCTCCACGAGGATCAGCTCGCCCTTGTCGATGACACCCACACGGTCGGCCATCTCCTCGGCCTCCTCGATGTAGTGGGTGGTCAGGATGATGGTGACGCCAGAGGCACGGAGCGCGCGGACGATATTCCACATGTCCTTGCGCAGCTCGACGTCGACGCCGGCGGTCGGCTCGTCGAGGAACAGAATGCGCGGCTCATGTGAGAGCGCCTTGGCGATCAGCACCCGCCGCTTCATGCCGCCCGACAGCGTCATGATCTTGTTGTCTTTCTTCTCCCAGAGCGAGAGCTGCGTCAGCACCTTCTCGATGTGAGCGGGGTTGGCGGGCAGGCCGAACAGACCGCGGCTGAAGGAGACGGTGGCCCACACGCTCTCGAAGGCGTCGGTGGTCAGCTCCTGCGGCACCAGGCCGATCATCGCGCGGGCGGCACGGTAGTCGGTGATGATGTCGTGGCCGTCGACCGTCACTCTTCCTTCGGTCGGCCTGACGATGCCGCAGATGATGCCGATCAGCGTGGTCTTCCCGGCGCCGTTCGGCCCGAGCAGCGCGAAGATTTCGCCGCGACGCACCTCAAGGTCGACGGTCTTCAAGGCCTGAAAGCCCGAGGCGTAGGTCTTGGAGAGATTGGAGACAGTAATGATCGGTGCCATCGGCAGGTTTCGTCACGGGTCGGGCGGTTGGGGAGCCCAGCGTGTACCACATGGGTGTCGCGCGGGCGATGCGGGCGCTACAGATCGATTACGTTCCGACTGCGGCCAAGAGGTAGTGAGCGCGCCGGCGCGAGGCAAGCGCCTTCGTTTGCGGCTCGATGGCGCGTCAGCCGGAGAGCGGCAGCGACCAGCTCAGCTCCTCGTGACCCGGCGCGAAGTGGACGTTGCTCTGAACCGGGTTTCGGTTGACGAGGGGTCTAGCGTAGAGCGGGTGACGCATGCTGCGCACCTCGTGCTCGACCCGATAGAGCGCCTTGCCGCT
Organism: Hyphomicrobiaceae bacterium; assembly: GCA_044867545.1. Classification (GTDB taxonomy): domain Bacteria; phylum Pseudomonadota; class Alphaproteobacteria; order Rhizobiales; family Hyphomicrobiaceae; genus DATLZB01. The sequence goes on from JBIOVC010000050.1 coordinate 15,226, forward strand.
CTCCAGATCAACGATATCGAGGAAGCGGTACTGGTGTTGATCGCTCTCCTCGGTGATGAGCCCACGCTCCAGCATTAGCCGGTAGGGACTGGAGAAGTCGGCGATGTAGATGGCAATGTGGTGGCCATCATAAGCCTCGAGCGGCCGGTCGGTCTCGCGGAACACCAGCTCCTGGCCCGCCCCGGCCGACACGCGTGCATGCGACCCGCGCTCGTCCTCCGAAGCAGCCGCATGGGTGCGCAAGACCTCGGAATAGAAGCGGGCGCTGCCGCGGGCGGTGCCGGGCGGGACATCGAACTCGACGTAGGGCATGCCGAGCAGCATCGGCTCAAAGCGCTTGCCCGCCGCGTAGCAGCGGATACGGTTGCCCCATGGGCTCACCGCTTCGACGTAGTCCTCGTGCTCGCTGAAGCCGAAACGAGTTTCCTCGAGCGGACCGCGCACGGCGCTCAGGCGGCGGATCAGGGCGTCGCGGTCGGGCAGCACGAGGCCGGTGTGGCCGCGCAGCACCTGGGGCTTGCCGGTGGGCATATGAAACTGGCTGCGGCCGACGTTGGCCCACATGTTGGTGACGCCAGTCATCAGGTAGGGATCGCGCGTGAGCCCCAGGCCCGACACGTAGAACAGAGTGGCGAGCCGCTGGTCGGGGATTCGCGTGTTGACATGCTCGAGGTGGACGATGTTGCCGACGTCCTCTACGGCGCGGTCGTAGCTGGGCAAGTCACGGACCCTCATCCCGAGCCTGTCGTACATGCGGCAGGCGTGGCTGCAAGCTCTGCCCGAGCAGACTAGCCCAGATGCCCGGTCAGGGCCAAATTCGCCGTCACCGGGGCCTCACGGAACGCCGCCGCTGTCGATAAAGGTTTTCAACATGGTGTCGAACAAGTCCGACGCCCGAGGGCTCAAGGCTCGGTAGGATTTCCATGAGCCGTCCTTGGCGATCCTCAACCAGGCCGCATACTCCTCGAACCCGAGCTCCTGCACCTTGATCCCCGCCTTGGTGAAGGTCTCGATGGCCGCCTCCTGCGCCTCGCGCTGGGTCGCCTCGAGGTAGATGTTGGAGGCGGCAGCTGCCTCCTCGAGTGCGATCCGCTCGTGGTCGCCAAGATCGTCCCACACGGGCTTGGAGATCAGCACCGGCATGAACACTGTCAGCGTACTGTAGCCGCCGACGGTCACGTGTTTGGCGAACTCCTGGAAGCGCAGGCTGCCGAACAGCTCGAACGAGTTCTGGGCGACGTCGAGCTTGCCCGCCTCCATCGCCGCCCGCACCTCGGTCAGCGGCATGTCGGTGATCTTCGCGCCGGCAGCGGCGAGCATACTGCTGAAGTCTTTGCCGCCGCCGCTGCGTGCGGTCAGCCCCTTGATGCTGTCAGGCCCGGTGACCGGCCGCGCGCGGCTCGCCATGCCGCCGTCGAACCACCACCAGGTCAGGATGTGGAAGCCGTGGTCTGCGGCAAGCTGTTGAAGCTTCGCCTCGAACACTGTTCCCTTGAGCAGGCCGGCCGTCTCGGCGTTGGCGGGTACTCCCGGCAAGGTGACGATGGAAAGCTCCGGGATCTTCGCCGAGGCGTAGCCCATCGGGTAGATGGTCATGTCGATCTTGCCCTCGAGCATGGCCTCGTACTGCTCGGTCGGCGGGATCTTGAGCGAGGAGTTGGGGAAAATCCTGATCAACAGGTCGGGGACGCGCTTCTTGGCCTCGGCCGCGAGCACGCGGGCGGCACGATGTCGTGCGTCTGTCTCTGGAAGCTGGTGGGAGAGCCGCAATTCACGTGCGGTCGCAGCCGTCGAAAGAATGAGCGCGAACAACAAGGAAGCCGTGCAGGCTACGCGAAACGTCCGCCGCATAAGTTGATCTCCGAAGGTAATTGCTGAGCTGGGCATCAGACAAGGCGGCGCCGGAAGCGAAGGCACGGCCGAAAAAAAGACCCTGTACGGGTCCGCTACGGGAAATCGCGAGACGAAAACCCGACCGCGTCAGCACGCGCCGGGTTCGAGCATGATCCTGCAATTGCTGACGCCGGCTGACCGCCCCCCATCTCTGCCTCCACACGCAGATGCCACACCGTCTGCAGAGCTAGGGCGCAAACGTGATCTTTATGTGGCCGGTCATCCTGCGGAGCATTTCGGCAGGGTGCGGATCGCCCGCTAGGCCGCGCGGCTACCGTTGAGTATCTCCCAGGCAGCGTTGATCTGCTTCATGCGCTGCTCCCGCGCCGCACGGTCCCTCTGGTCGACGGCATAGTCGGGATGCCA
>JBIOVC010000051.1:0-2481 GCA_044867545.1 Hyphomicrobiaceae bacterium
ACCACAAGGGAAGCGCTACGCCGACCAGGATCTCGCCCGGCTCCAGTCCGTTCGTCATGTAGCCCACGGCGAAGTCCGACATCGCCAGAGTCCGCTCGCCGGCCTTGCTGCGCGCCTTCAAGACGGCACCGTCGTGCGCCGAAACGCAGTTGACGAGCTCCGCCGTCGGATCGAAGTGGCAGAGCGAGCCCCCGATCGTGCCGCGGTTGCGAGTCTGCCGGTGGCCGACATGCTCGAGCGCCGCCTGAAAGATCGGCGCGACGGCAGCCACCTCTTCCGAAAATTCTATCTCCCGCTGCCGGGTCATCGCGCCGATCGAGAGCGTGCCTTTGTCCGCCGCGATCCCGGCCATCCCGGCGACCCGGTTGAGGTCGATCAGATGATCCGGCTGCGCGAAGCGGAAATTCATCATCGGCATCAGCGACTGGCCGCCGGCGAGAACCCTGGCGTTCTCGAGGCTGCCGAGCAGCCCCGCAGCCTCCTCGACGGTCGTTGGGTCGTGATATTTGAAGGGTGCCGGCTTCAAGTCGGGCTCCGGTTCCGGGCGCGTCTCGTCGAGAGCACGGGAATGCAAGGGAGAAGAGCGTCACCGAGCCAAGTATTCCCCTCGATGAGATCAGGTATTTCTCACCGATGATACTTGCGCACTCGGCTTACTACTTGCCTATTCCTCCCCGTGGCCAAGTCCGCGTCGAGGCGGACCCAAGCTTGCGCCGGTTGTTTCAACAAGACCGTAAGAGCTGGGGCGGTGCGCGTCAACGCGCGTACGCCACGTAAATTCTGTCTCACGGAATTCAGGTGCCGAGCGGATTTGACCCACCGGGAGATCGCATTCAGATCGGAGCGACACCGGCACGCCGAAGCGAGCACAGTAGCAGAAGTGTCCACGACCAAATCGAGGCTGATCGTCGCCGTCACCGGCGCATCGGGGATCATCTACGGGGTCCGCGCGCTCGAGCTGTTGCGCGCGTCGCAATCGGTCGAGACCCACGTCATCCTCTCGCCGGCCGCACTGCGCACGGCAACCGAGGAGACCGACCTTTCCGCCGACGACATCAAGTCGCTCGCCGACAAGCTCTACAACTATCGGGACATCGGCGCGGCGATTGCCTCCGGATCCTTCCAGACGATCGGTATGCTGATCGCGCCCTGCTCGGTGAGGACGCTCAGCGCGATCGCGCACTGTTCCAACGACGAGCTGTTCGCGCGCGCCGCCGACGTGTGCCTGAAGGAGCGCCGCCGCGTCGTCGCGATGTTCCGCGAGACGCCCCTCCATGCCGGCCATATCGCGCTCATGGACCAGGCGACGCGCAACGGCGCGGTTCTCATGCCGCCGGTGCCGGCCTTCTACAACCACCCGCGCACGATCGACGATATCGTGACGCAGTCGGTCGGCCGCGCCCTCGACCTGTTCGGCATCCATCTGCCTGTCGTGCGCCGCTGGAAGGACGAGCCTGGGCAGGCTGCCGCGGGCACGGACGGCTCGGACGACTAGCATGTGCGCCTGCGCGGTCCGCGCCTCCCATTCGCCCCGCGGATGTGCAAGACTCTCGTTGAACGCGATTGGGAGCAGGCCCATGCACACGCAGTCCATCGACGCCTGGCGGCACGATCACCACTTTCTGGGCGCCCACCACGACCGCAACGAGCGGCGTACATGGCTGGTCGTCGGCCTGACGGCCGCGATGATGGTCGTCGAGATCGCCGGCGGCATCCTCTACGGCTCGATGGCGCTCATCGCCGACGGCTGGCACATGTCGACGCACGCCGGCGCGCTCGCGATCGCTGCCCTCGCCTACCGGTTCGCCCGCAAGCATGCGCGCGATGAACGCTTCACCTTCGGCACCGGCAAGATGGGAGAGCTGGCCGGCTTTGCCAGCGCCCTGATCCTCGCCATGATCGCGATCCTGATCGGATGGGAGTCGATCCTCCGGCTGTGGCAGCCGACCGAGATTCATTTCGAGGAGGCGATCGTGCTGGCGACAGTCGGTCTCGGCGTGAACCTCGCGAGTGCATGGCTGCTGAGTTCCGGCAGTCATGCGCATCACGGCCATGCGCATCATGACGATGATCACCATCACGACCACGAGCACCACCACCAGCATCATCACGACCACAATCTGCACGCCGCCTACTTCCACGTGCTGGCCGACGCGCTGACCTCGGTGCTGGCGATCATCGCCCTGCTCTGCGGCCTGCTTCTCGGCTGGAGCTGGATGGACCCGCTGATGGGCATCGTAGGCGCGGTCGTGATCGCGCACTGGTCGGTCACGATCATCCGCACCTCGGCCGCGGTGCTGCTCGACATCGTGCCGAACGGCAATCTCGAGGCCCGCGTCCGCGATCGCCTGGAGCGCGGCAGCGACCGCGTCGCCGATCTGCATTTCTGGCGCCTCGGCCCCGGCCATGTCGGCGTGATCGCCTCGGTCGTCTCGGACGCGCCGCTGCCGCCGGGAAGCTACAAGGATCGGCTGAAGGGGA
>JBIOVC010000052.1:0-4332 GCA_044867545.1 Hyphomicrobiaceae bacterium
TCACAGAGCCTGAAACGGGGCCGAGGCGGATGGGGCCTGATCAAGAAGACCGCGAGGAGGTGATCCTGGTCGATGCCGACGACCGGCTGATCGGGACCGCGCCCAAGCTTGCCGCCCATCGGGACGGCCTGCTGCATCGGGCCGTCTCGGTGCAGATCCTCGATGATCGCGGCCGGCTGCTCCTGCAGAAGCGTCACCCCGACAAGTATCACTCCGGCGGCCTTTGGACGAACACCTGCTGCGGCCATCCCCGGCCCGGCGAGAGCGCCGCCGCCGCCGCGCACCGGCGGCTCGACGAGGAGATGGGCATACGCTGCGCGCTGTCGCCACTGTTTACAGCCACCTACAGAGCCGAGGTTGATGGCGGCCTCACCGAGCACGAGCTCGTGCATGTGTTCGGCGGAGAGTACAGCGGCGAGGTCCGTCCGCATCCCACGGAGGCGGACGCCTTCGCCTGGGTTGCGCCCGACGAACTGGTGGCGGCTGTGACGCGGTCACCGGAGCAATACTCCGTGTGGTTCCGCATCTATCTGCGCGACCATCGACCGGCGTTGACCGGCAGGAAACAAGCCATCAGACGATCTTGAGATCGCCAAGCCCTTCCGTGCTGCCGGGCTTCTTGTGCTCCACCCGTGGCGCCTGTCCGCCGCGCAGTACCGTGTTGCCCATGTAGAGTGTGCGCTGGTCGATCGGAGGCGGGTTGAGCCAGTCCTCCTCCTTGATCTGGCCACTCTGACCGTAGGCGGCGAGCGGGTTGTCGTAGGTCACCCTCCGAATGTCGTCCTCGGAGATGCCGCCCCGGCGCATCAGCTCTGCCGTCTTGGGCACCGCCAGCGGATCGGAGACGCCCCAGTCGCAGGCGCTGTCGCAGAAGATGCGGGTTGCCCCGTAGGTCTTGACGATCTCGACCATGCGCTCGTTGCCCATCTTGGTGAACGGATAGATGGAGAAGGCAGCCCAGAAGCCGCGGTCGAGCACCTCGCGCACGGTCTCCTCGTTGTTGTGGTCGATGACGACCATGGTGGGATCGAGACCATGCTCGAGCGCCACCGCCATCGAGCGCAGCGTGCCCGCGCGCTTGTCGCGATGCGGAGTGTGCACCATCACCGGCAGCTCCAGCTCCTTGGCGAGCTCGAGCTGCAGGCGGTAGTACTTGTCCTCGAGGGGGGTCTGCTCGTCGTAGCCAAGCTCGCCGATTGCCACGACGCCTTCCTTCAGGGCATAGCGTGGCAGGATCTCCATGACCGCCTCGGCCAGCTCCTCGTTGTTGGCCTCCTTGGGATTGAGCCCGACCGTACAGTAGTGGCGCAGCCCGAACTGGCCGGCGCGGAACCGCTCGAATCCGCAAATCAGCGAGAGGTAATCGATATAGCTGCCGACGTTGGTGCGCGGCTGTCCGAGCCAGAAGGCAGGCTCGATGCAGGCGACGACGCCCGCCGCCGCCATCCGCTCGTAGTCGTCGGTGGTGCGGGAGATCATGTGCGTATGCGAATCGAGGAACATGCAACCCGACTCCTTACTTGCGACGCGTGTCCTAAGAGGCGGTCGCCGCTAGTGCCGTCCATCCCGGCCGGCCCGCCGCCGCGGCTCGAGCCAGCTCCGGCGACTTCTTGAGCAGCTCTTTGAGCAGCTCTTTGGCGCCCGACGCCGGAGAGCCGGTCAAAGCGAGCGCGGCCGCCTGCCGCTCGGCGAGAGCGCCGGTCTCGAGCACGCGCTCCAGGTCGGCCAGGGCTTCGGCATCGGCGAACGGACCGACACAGCGCCACAGCTCCGGGCTGACCGACCGGCCGGCCGCCCATCGTTCGTGCGCGTAGTCGCTCAGCATCCGCATCAGTTGCGGATTGGCGCGGTCATCGAGGCCTTGGATCGGGTCGAGCCGGCTGCCGATGAACAATGCCTTGAGCACCATGTGGTTCCAGGCATTGTCGTCGAACTCCTCGTGCGGATAGGGGTTGCGGTGAGCTACGGCCTCGAAGATCGGCTGCATGGCGCTGCGCGCCCCTTCACGCGCCCGGGCCACATGCGACTTCGGTGCCGGATAGAGCGGCAGGCCCCGATAGAAGGCAATCAACTCGCCGATGTCCGCGGTGCGGAACAGCTGTTCGATACGCTGCGTGAAGCTTGCCTCGTCGCCATCGAAGCTCGCGAGCACGAAGGCGAGGCGCGAGGCCTGATCCACGCTCCAGTCGCCAGGGTTCCAGCCGGAACGCACGGCGCGGGCGGTGGCGATATCCTGCTCGCCAAGCTCGAGGTCGGCCTTGCCGAGACGCCGCGTGGCATAGCCGAGCGCGAGGTAGATGTCCTTGTCTGCCGGTCTACTGCGGAGCTTGGCGATCTGCGCATCGAGCCAAGCAAGAGCCTCAGGCGATACTCGTCGCCCGACCCAGGTACGCAACAGCTCGATGACGGCGAGGGTGTTTGCCATGTGACGCCCTGCCTGGAAGCGAGTAGCGGCTGAGGACCACGCTGGCATCGAGCCTAAGGCTTGAGCACATGACCTGTCCAGGTCGCGGGAGCTATGCTCGCTGCTCGGTCGACGATGCTCGGGTAGAGCACTGGCACGATTTTTCGTTGTGAATCTATGCGTCTTCGAAACGTTCCACCCATTCGATGTGCGTCTTTCTCAATCGCGCGCAAATCATCAGGGGACGCTGCGTTCTTGGCAGCTCGGCGACAAGAGACTAATCTATAGGCAGCAGAAGGTCGCGTTGCGCGTCGACCCTCACAACCCTGCAGACCACAAGACGTCGACCGGAACGGTCCCTCCGCTGGCAGGCGCGAATATCGCGTCGGTCGACGAAGATGCGCAACAGTTACCCAGGGAGAGCGCTCAATGCGAGAGTGGTCAGTGCGTACCGCCTCGGTAGCGGTAGCCTTCGCCTGCGGGATCGCGGCTGCCTCGGTTGCCGCACAGGAAGTGCCCAAGACGGCTGCGGATGTCGCGCGGCCAGGCGGGAAGGTTACGGGTGACCCCAAGATCGCCCTCGCCAAAGTCGCCGACGGATTCAACGATCCGGTCGGCGTTGCATCGGCCTTCGACGGCAGCGGGCGCATCTTCGTCGTCGAGCGTGTCGGCAAGATCAAGGTCGTGAAGGACGGCAAGGTGCTGCCGAAACCGTTCCTCGACCTCACCAAGAACAGCCCGCTCGGCAGCGAGGTGCAGACGGGCTTTGTCGAGCAGGGCTTGTGGGCCGTCGCGTTCCATCCTCAGTTCAAGACCAACGGCCATTTCTTCGTCAGCTACTCGTCGCTGCCGTTCAACGGCGCGCACATCATCGCGCGCTATACGGTCGATCCCAAGAGCCCGGATGAGGTGACCGTCGCGCACGCCAACAAGACGGTCAAGGTCATCATGAACATCCCGCAGCCCTACTACAATCACTACGGCGGCGGCATCCAGTTCGGGCCGGACGGCTTCCTCTACATCGGCAAGGGCGATGCCGGCTGGGAGGGCGATCCCCTCGATGCCGGCCAGCGGCTCGACGTGTACTGGGGCAAGATCCTCCGGCTCGACGTCAACACGCCGGACGACGTGGCCTACAAGGTTCCACCCTCCAATCCGCTGGCGACGGCCAGCAAGGACCGGATGATGGAGCTGTTCGGCATCACCGAGGAAGGGTTCTCCAAGATCAGGATCGGATCCAAGCCCGAGATCTGGGCCTATGGCTTGCGCAACCCGTATTCCTTCCATTTCGATAAGGCGACCGGTGATCTCTTCATCTCCGACGTCGGCCAAAATCATGTGGAGGAGATCGATTGGCAGCCGGCCAAGAGCAAGGGCGGCGAGAACTACGGCTGGCGGCACAACCAGGGGTCCAAGTGCCATCCCATGACGGGCGCCAACGACGTCTGCCCGATCGTCGGCGTGCTTCCCGTGGCGGAGTACCCCCACCAGGAGCCCTATCCCGGTGCAGCCAAGCTGACGTCCGGCTGGGGCTGCTCGGTGCAGGGCCTCGGAGTCGCCAACTACGCCGGCATGAAGGGCGCCTATCTGACCGGCGACTGGTGCTCTGGCCGCGTCTTTGCCACCGGTTGGGACGGCAAGAAGTGGCAGCTCCAGGAGCTGGCACAGACGGAATTGCAGTTCACAGCCGGCAACAACGACGAGGATGGCACGGTCCTCGCCGTCAACTGCAACTGCTTCTATCTCGACGACAAGGGTCCGACCGCCAATCCGCCGGGTGCCTTGTGGCGGGTCGTGCCTGCAGACAAGGTGCCGTCAGGCGCCGAGCTCGCCAAAGTCAAGAAATGACTTCCTGAAACAGCGATCATTCGCGCAAGCAAGGGGGCCCTTTCGAAACTCGCGAAAGGGCCCCTGCGTTACCGTCACCT
>JBIOVC010000053.1:0-10630 GCA_044867545.1 Hyphomicrobiaceae bacterium
CGACCTCCATCTGGATGACCGCGAACTCGTCGCCGCCGATCCTGGCGATCACATCGTTGCGGCGCAGCGCGCGGCCGAGCCGTTGCGCGACGGTCCTGAGCAGCTTGTCGCCGACCGTATGGCTGAAGGCGTCGTTGACGCTGTTGAACCGGTCGAGATTGACGATGTGCAGCGCGAACGACTGGCCTTCGGCAAGACCGGCGACGGCCGCGTCGAGCTCCTCCCTGAACATGACGCGGTTGGCGAGATCGGTCAGCGAGTCGTGACGCGCGAAATGCGCCATCTGCGCCTCGGTGCGGCGCCGCGAGGTGATGTCGGTGAAGGTGCGCACGAATCCGCCATCCGGCAGCGCGTTGGTGCGGACCTCGAGAACGGTCCCATTCGGCCGCGTACGCTCGTAGGAGGATGCAGATTCGCCCGGCACGGCGGGCTTCATCTCGCCAAGCGCGCCCGGATCGACAGTCCCGAGCTCATTGCAGAACTCGCCGGCAACGGCCAGCCGCCCGACCAGCTTGCTGTAGTTCCAGTCGGTGCAGTCGGCGTCGTCCGGCAGCCCGAGCAATCGGACGCACTGCCGATTCATGAAGGCGATCTTCTCATCCTGATCGACCATCAGGATGCCCTGGCTCATGTGCTGGAGCGTGAGCTGCAGCTCGCGCGATTTGCGCCGCGTACGCTCCTCGCTCGCCCACAGCGCACTCTTGTGCCGAAGCGCCAGCGCCATGGCGATCAGGATGATGACCGTCAGCCCGCCTGCGGAAGCGAGATAGAACGGGCGGTTGCGCGCCCAGGAGCTGGTCGGCTGGCGCTCGTCCGCGGAGACGGTGACGACCAGCGGATAGCCTCGTACGCTGCGGTAGGAGACGACGCGGGGGGTGTCATCGGGTTCGCGAAGCTCGACGAAAGATCCCTCTGTGCGCCTGCCGAGCTGCGAGAACAGCTCGGTCCCGTGCAAGGCTTTGCCGAGGTCGCCGGCGTGGGTGCCGGCGCCCGCCCGCAGGACACCGTCGAGGCCGACCAGCGCTATGGCGCCGCCGTCGCCGAGCTTTATCGACTCATAGAAGCCCGACAGGTGCGAGGGGTCGAGCGAAGCAACGATAACGCCGCCGAAGCCGCCGTCGGGTTTGCTGTACCGTCGTGTGAGCTGCACCGACCAGCGGTTGGAGGCCCGTCCCAGCACCGGCTTGCTGATGAACAGCGTGTCCGCTTTGGTCTTGGTGTGAACCTGGAAGTGCTCGCGATCGCTCAAGTCTATCGGACGGACGGGACCCGAGACGACGTTCGAGGCAATCAAGATGCCCTTCTCGTCCATGACCGCGAGCTGCAGCGTCAACTCGCTGTCGAGGTAGGCTTCCCTGACGAGAGACGACCAGTCGCTGGTCTTGTGGCCATGAAGATGGCGCAGGAACTGCAGAACCTTGTCGACCTCGCTGATCGAGCGGATGACGTTCTCCTCGAACACGCGGGCGAGGTTTGCGGTGTTCTCCACCACCGACCGCTGGCTCGACTGGCGCTCGGTCTCGATTTGCTGGAAGGCCGCAACCCAAAGCAGAGCGATCAATGCGAGGCCGAAGTAGACTGCAGGCTGCTTAAGCACGTGCAAACAGCCATTGAATCGGCCTTTGCTGCCAGTCATGCTCCGCTCCAAAATCCTTAGTTCTCGCGGAATATAGGAGGCCTCAACCTAAAAGATAGTTACAATTCAACGCATCACTTTGCATCTTTTTGGTCTTAACGGCTTATGAATATCGACCTCCCTCAGAGATTTGTTCTGAAAGCAGGCCAGAAAATCTTAAATAATGCTTGCAGCCAGAAGCTGCCGAACGGCTTGTGCTGGCACAACCAATGAAAGACCTGTTACCGCCAGCACCAGCAACACGAACGTCCGGAAAACAGCGGACGGCAGGTAGCGCCTGATCACGTTGCCGAGGCTGACACCCAGAATCGCCGGTACAATACCGAGAACGGAGAAGGCGGCGAGCAGCGGGCTCATCAGGCCGGCGAGCGCCAGTCCGAACGCCATCACCAGGGAGGCTAATGCAACCGAGACATTGACCGCCTGCACGAAGCGATCGGCATCGAGGCGGAGCGACAGCATGTAGGGCAGCAGCGGCATGATCTGCGAGCCGGTCAGCCCGGTGAAGACGCCATTGACCAGTCCGACCGGCAACTGCAGCGCGAGCTCGAGCCGCGGCGACAGGCTGAGCTGGGGTTGCACCAGCGCGAACAGTGCATAGACGATCGTCAGCACTCCAAGAATTCTGGTCGCCAATACCTGATCGACAAAGATCAGCATTCCGATACCGCAGGCAATACCGGGGACCAGCGCAAGATAAAGCAGCCTGAAGCGGACGAGCGTCTCGCGGAAGTGGCCGGCCGTCCAGATCAGCGCCAGGTTGCTGGCCATCGCCGGCGCAAGCACCAGCACGACCGCGGTCTTGAGGTCGATAGCCGCCACGAGGAACGGAAGGGCGCAGGACGAATAGCCGAGACCTGTGGTGCCCTTGAGCAGCCCAGCCGTGAACAGGCCGAGGCCGATCAGCGGGATCAGCGACCAATCCATTCGGAGACTCGTGTACCCAGGCGGGAAAGATGGGTGCCGCTCCAGCGCGGCCGATGACGTGCAATCCTTATACTTCAACAACCTTAGATTGTAAATGGATTCTTAATGACGTTTCGCCGACGGGCGCCCGACCGTGCATCTGCACCTGTCCCGGTTGGCACGGCCGTTGCTCCGAGCCGGCCAGGACCGCACGCAACGGTCCAAGGAGGGAATGTAAGCAATGCCCAGCGGCTACCAGGAATGCCCCGACCGTGATCCACGGCCAACGACCTGGGGCGTCATGCTCGATCTCGCGCTGCTCGCAACCGTCGTCGGCACCATTCTGATCTGCGGCACGCACTAGTAAGATGATCGAGAAGTTCGCTCACAGGGAAGCCGCAAGCACCGACGAATTTCTCGATCATCATACTAGCGCCAGCGGCCGCAACGGTGTCACAGGAGGCCGACCCGGCCTTGTGGCGCATGCTCGGCAAGCACATTAGAATTCACCCCTGACCATTGGGTTCGACGAGCGGGGTGGCACGGATGAGCGAAGACGTCCCGGCAGCCTTCACGCCGAATCTGGCGCGCTACGACGCGCTCATGGACATCATCAGCAAGCGGATGACGTCTCGCCAGTTCGACCCGAATATCCCGGTTCCGCAGGCCCACATCGAGTTGGTGCTGGAGGCGGCACGACACGCCCCGTCGGGGGCCAACGCACAGCCCTGGCATTTCGTCGTCGTCCGCGACGCGGACGTAAAGCGGCGGGTTGCCGACTACTTTGTGGACGAGCAGCGCCGGCGCGCCAAGCTCAGGATGAAGTTTCCGACGCCCAACTATCGTGGCCTCGAGACCGCGCCCGGATTCATCGTGATAGCGGCCGATTTTCGCTTCACGCGCGCCTTTCCGGTCCTGCTCGACGGCTCGGACCTCGATCGGCAATATCAGGCGAACGCCGAGCGCATCCTGCTGCAGAGCGTTGCTGCCGCCACCATGTCGGCTCATCTGGCGGCGGTGGCTCTCGGCTACCAGACCTGGTGGGTAACCGCCATCGGTCAGGAAGGGGCGCAGGCGGCGCTCCGGCCCGTGCTCGGCATCCCCGAGGACCTGGCCATCATCGACATCATGCTTTTCGGCGTCGCGGCAAAGCCGCCCTACAAGCGCTGGAAGAAGGCGTTGGCCGAGATCGTGCACTGGGATCGCTTCAACATGTCGAACCACCCATCGATCGAGGACATCGAGCGGTGGGTGCGGCAGGAGCGTCACAAGGTGATGTACCGCGACGAGAGCAAGATCGACTGACCAGGCCCAGGGCAAGCGGCTGCCTCGCGCTGCATGCTGAACGCGGCGAAGGCAGAAGCACCGGCGGGCCGGTCAGGGCAGCGGCAGCGCCTCGTGCTCTTTGAGCGTCTTGCCGGTCTCCGAGTCCTGCTCGACGAGCTTGACCCGGTAGCCCCACAGATGCGCGACGTGCTGCAGCGTACGGTCGCAAAGGTCCTTCTCGAGCAGTACGCCGTTCCGGACCCGGTGGGCGAGCGTCAGCCTGCGTCCGCCCGAGAGATCGGCGCTGGTCACCTGGATGTCGGGGTCCCGCGCCGCTGAATCATACTGCGTCGCGAGCGCCTTCCTGACCCGCTTGTAGCCCGCCTCGTCGTGGATGGCCTTGACCTCCACGAATGGGGAATCGGAGCTGTCGTGGATCTGGAACAGGCGGAAGTCGCGGATCACCTTCGGCGACAGGTACTGCATGATGAAGCTGTCGTCGCGGAAGTTGGCCCAGGCCTCCTTCAGCGTGCCGAACGGATCGCCGTTGCCCGCAAGCTCGGGGAACCAGTCGCGATCCTCCGCCGTCGGGCTCTGGCAGATGCGCTTGATGTCCTGCATCATTGCGAAACCTAGCGCATAGGGGTTGAGGCCGCCGTAGTGCCGATCCTCAAATCGCGGCTGGTAGACCACCGAGGTGTGGCTGTGCATGAACTCCAGCACGGACCCTTCGGTGATCAGGCCTTTGTCGTAGAGCCGGTTGATGATCTCGTAGTGGACGAACGTGGCACAGCCCTCGTTCATCACCTTGGTCTGGCGCTGCGGATAGAAATACTGGGCGAGCATGCGCACGATGCGCAGCAGCTCGCGCTGCCAGTCCTCGAGCTTCGGGGCGTGCTTCTCCAGGAAGTAGAGCAGGTTTTCCTGGGGCAGTCCCAGCACCTCGCTCTCCTTCAGCTGCTCCTTCATGGTCGGGTCCTGCGGCGTCTTCGGCAGCGCCGAGCGCGGCACCGTGCGCCACAGCTCGTTGTACGTCGCCTCCTCGTACTCGCGTCGCTTGATCTCGCGTTCCTCGCGCGCCGCGCGCGACCGGCGCAGCACCGGATGGCGGCTGACGCCCTGCCCCATCAGCGCGTGCGCGGAATCGAGCAAGGCCTCGACCGTCTCCGCTCCATACCGCTGCTCGCACTCGGCGATGTACTCTTTCGCGAACGACAGATAGTCGAGGATCGAGGTCGCATCCGTCCACTGCCGGAACAGGTAGTTGTTCTTGAAGAAGTGGTTGTGGCCGAGCGCGGCGTGCGCCAACACCAGCGTCTGCATCGTCATGGTGTTCTCCTCCATGACATAGACGATGCAGGGATCGGAGTTGATGACGAGCTCGTAGGCGAGCGCGCGGTGACCCTTGCGGTAGAGCGCTTCCTCGCGCGCGAAATGCTTCCCGAACGACCAGTGGCGATACATGTTCGGCATGCCGATCGACGCATAGGCGTCGAGCATCTGCTCTGCGGTGATGACCTCGATCTGGTTCGGATAGACGTCGAGCCCGAGCTCGCCGACGCCGATTGCTTCGATCGCGTCGTAGCACTTCTTGATCAGCTCGAAGTTCCACTCGGCCCCATCGAACAGCAGCCGCTCGGATGCTGCCGCCGCCATCAGACCGCCTCCCTGGAGCCGCTCTCCGCGGATGTGAACAGCTCGCGGAACACCGGATAGATTTCGCCGGGGTTGGTGACGCGTTTCATGGCAAAGTGCGCGTTCTGCTTGGCGACTTCCTGGTAGCCGGACCACACCACGCTCGTCATCGAGGACGAGGAATCGTCGGGCGCGACCTCGATGTAGGCGAAGTACTGGCAGAGCGGCAGCACCTCGTTGTTCAGGAGCTCGAGGCAGTCCTCCATGTCGTCGTCGAAGTTGTGCCCGTCGGAGGCCTGCGCGGCGTAGATGTTCCAGTCGTCGATCGGGTAGCGCTCGCCGACGATGCGCAGCATCTCCTCGAGCGCGGTGGAGATCACCGTGCCGCCGGTCTCCGTATCCCGGAAGAAGGTATCTTCGTCCACCTCCTGGGCTTCCGTCGTGTGGCGGATGAAGACGACGTCGACCTCGCTGTAGTGGCGTGACAGGAACAGGTGCAGCAGCATGAAGAAGCGCTTGGCGAGGTCTTTGAGCTGCTCCGTCATCGAGGCCGACACGTCCATCAGGCAGAACATCACCGCCTGCGTCTTCGGCTTCGGCTTGCGCTCGTAGCGGTTGTACTGCAGATCGAGCGGATCGAGGTAGGCGACGGCCTTGCGCAGCAGATTCAAGCGGGTGAGCCGCGCCCTGAGCGCCTTGAGACGCTCCTCGCTCGGATGCGCCGAACCCTCCTCCTCGGCGATCTGCGCCTCCAGTACCTCCACCTCGGAGAGCTTCGGCCTGCGCAGCGCAATCCGCCGGGCGAGACTGTTGCGCATCGTCCGGAGCCGGTTGAGCTTGGAGGGCGGGCCATCGGTGGTAAGTCCCGCACGCACCCGCTCCGGCGAGGACAGGCTCTTCAGCTTCGCCTTGATGAGGTTGGGAAGCTTGAGGTCCTCGAAGAACACGTCGAGAAACTCTTCCCGCGTCAGGCTGAAGATGAAGTCGTCCTGGCCCTCGCCGTCCGGGCTGCCTTTAGGTCCGCCTCCGCCCCCGCCGCCCTCGGGCTTCCGGATGACGTCGCCGACCGAGTAGTCCTTGTTGCCGGGCAGCACGTAGTCGCGCTTGCCGGTCCCATTGCCGAGCCCGAACGACGGCTCGCGCAGGCCCTTCGATCGGATACGGACCTGCTCGCCGCCGTCGACCTCCGAGACCTTCCGCTTCTTCAGCGCATCGCGCACGGACTCGCGGATCTCGGCCCTGGCGCGGCGCAGAAACCGTTGGCGATTGCCCAGACTCTTGGCCTTTGGGTTCAAGCGCCGGTCGACGATGTGCATACGCCGCTTGGTCCTTTCCTAGCCCGACTTCTTGACCCGCATGTACCACTCCACCAGGCGGCGGACTTGGCGCTGCGTGTAGCCGCGGGCGGCCATCCTGGATACGAACTCCTCGTGCTTCTTCTCGGTCTCGCCGTCCTTCTTGGCGCCGAAGCTGATCACCGGCAGCAGGTCCTCGACCTGGCTGAACATCCGCTTCTCGATCACCTCGCGGATCTTCTCGTAGCTGCTCCAGTCGGGATTGCGTCCGCCGTTCTTGGCGCGGGCGCGCAGCGAGAACTTCACCACCTCGTAGCGGAAGTCCTTCGGATTGGCGATCCCGGCCGGCTTCTCGATCTTGGAGAGCTCCTGATCGAGCAGCTGGCGGTTCATGAGCTGCCCGGTGTCCGGGTCCTTGAAGTCCTGGTCCTCGATCCAGGCGTCGGCGTAGGCGACGTAGCGGTCGAACAGGTTCTGGCCGAAGTCGTGGTAGGATTCGAGGTACGCCTTCTGGATTTCGTTGCCGATGAACTCCGCATAGCGTGGCGCGAGCTCCTCCTTGATGAACTCGATGTACCTGTCCTCCATCTCCTCGGAGAGCTGCTCGCGCCGGATCGACTGCTCGAGCACGAACATCAGGTGCACCGGATCGGCTGCCACCTCCTGCGTGTCGAAGTTGAAGGTCTCCGACAGCACCTTGTAGGCGAACCGCGTCGAGGAGCCGTCCATGCCCTCGTTGATGCCGGCGGCGTCCCGATATTCCTGGATCGTCTTCGCGTGCGGGTCGGTGTCCTTCAGGCTCTCGCCGTCATAGACGCGCTTCTTCGAGAAGATGCTCGAGTTCTCGTGCTCCTTGAGCCGCGTCAGCACCGAGAACTGCGACAGCATGTCGAGCGTTGCGGGTGCGCAGGGCGAGCCCGCGACCTCGCTCGCGTTGAGCAGCTTCTCGTAGATCTTCTTCTCCTCCGAGACGCGCAGGCAGTAGGGCACCTGGATCACGCACACACGGTCGATGAACGCCTCGTTGTTCTTGTTCGCCTTGAAGCTCTGCCACTCGGCCTCGTTGGAGTGGGCGATCACGATGCCCTGATACGGCAGCGCGCCGACGTTCTCGGTGCCCACATAGGTGCCGTCCTGCGTCGCCGTCAGCAGCGGATGCAGCATCTTGATCGGCGCCTTGAACATCTCGACGAACTCGAGCAGGCCCTGCGTCGTCCGGTTCAGGCCGCCGGAATAGGAGTAGGCGTCGGCGTCGTTCTGGCCGTGATATTCGAGCTTGCGGATGTCGACCTTGCCGACCAGCGATGAGATGTCCTGGTTGTTCTCATCGCCGGGCTCCGTCTTGGCGACGCAGATCTGGCGCAGCTTCGAGGGGAGCAGCTTGACGACCTTGAACTTGGAGATGTCGCCGCCGAACTCGTCGAGCCGCTTCACCGCCCACGGCGAGATGTTGCCGGTGAGCTTGCGGCGCGGAATGCCGTACTTGCTCTCCAGCGTCTGCCCCATGGTCGTGGGATCGAACAGGCCGAGCGGGCTCTCGAAGATCGGACTGATGTCGTCGCCCGCCTTCAGCACGTAGATCGGCATTTTCTCCATCAGCTCTTTGAGACGCTCGGCGAGCGAGGACTTGCCGCCGCCGACCGGGCCGAGCAGGTAGAGGATCTGCTTGCGCTCCTCGAGGCCCTGCGCCGCATGACGGAAGAATCCGACGATGCGCTCGATGGTCTCTTCCAGACCGAAGAAGTCGGGGAACGCCGGATAGACCTTCATCGTGCGGTTGAGAAAGATGCGTCCGAGCCGCTGGTCCTTCGAGGTATCGAGGAACTGCGGTTCGCCGATCGCCACCATCATCCGCTCGGCGGTGCTGGCATACAGTGTCGGATCCGTGCGGCAGCTCTCGAGATACTGCCTCAGCGAGAACTCCGCCTGCTTGTTGCGATCATAGCTCTGAGAGTAGAGCTTGAAGATCTCGTCTGCTGACGTCATGCTTGCACCTGTTGCTCGCAATCCCGACTCGTGCTGCGCCCGCTCAATGTCGGCACGACACTTAGGTGGGCCCGTATAGAGTGCCAGGCAATAGGCCTCTGATTCCCGGCGTCTCTTACGCCATCACCACGTATCTTATCATAACCGCACTCGTACTCCGCCAGCGTTGCCGATATGTCTCTGTCCTCAGTTGCGCTGTGGAAAGAGGAGCGTAGGAATCTCGGCCAGGCATCCGGCGGAAGTGCGTCGTTGGCATGAACGGCGCCTGAGCGCTCTTGGCCTGAGATGCCCCGGGGTCCCGACCCCTGCCACGCAAGTCACTATTCTAGCCGACACTTGACAGAGGAGCATACGCGCTGCCGGTGCCCGATCGTCGCATCGCAGCAGCAAAGGCCGAGGCCGTGCCCTAAATTGTGTCAAAGCGACCTCCAGGCGCCTAACCGTAAGCCAGTGCCGCTCCGGCAAGAAGGGCCGCCGCGCGCCAACCGCCTTCTGACTTAACGCTGGACCGCCGGGTTTGGCATCCCCGGCGGATCGGCGCTCGGCAGATTTACGGACGGAAACCAAAGGCTGGCCTGCCCCGTCGCGGGCTTGATCACATGGGCCGGCGCCTCCCCAACCTGCTTTCCGGTCAGACGCTGCGCTGTGCGCTCGGCCCGCGCGGCGAAGGTAAGGGCGCCCTGGCCCCGCGCCAGATGAATCGCCTGCTCCAGCAAGGCGGCGACCCGGCCTCTGTCCGCGCCGAGTCGCGCCTCGGCACGCGCGCGCAATCTCAGGATCTCCGCGGCGTAGAGCCTGAGCTCGTGCCGCTCGCCGATCGACCATGCCCGCTCGAGCGCCTCGAGCGCGCCTTCCGCCCGCCGCGCCCTGAGCAGAATGCACCCGAGCAGAAGGTAGCCGTACGGCAGGGCCTGCCTGGCGCCGGTCGCACGATAGGCGTCGATCGCCTCGGTGATTCGCAGCGCGGCCTTGTCCGGCGTCCGGGCGCCCTCGACCCAGCCGAGCACCAGGCCGGCCCATGCCGACCAGTAGGGAAAGTCGTGCCGGTTGCCCAGCGCCCTGCCGGCGACGCCGAGCGCAGCGGCGATGCCCCGCTCTCCGAGGATCTGAGCCGCCGCGGCGAGCACGCAGACGACGTGCGCGCTGGTGTGCGGGTGATCGAGCCTACCAGCAAGTGTGAGCGCCGCGCGGGAATGCGCCTGCGCCTCTTCGGGCTGGCCTGCGATCGCCAGCGCCCAAGTCAGATGCGCATGCGCCACTGCACCCTGATCGGACGCGTAGCCGAAGCGGAGTGTGCCGTGGCGCGCCTGATCATACCGCCGCAGCGCCATGCAATAGAGGTCGATCGCCTCGCCGATCGCGCCCGAAAGCAGCTTGGCGACGGCATGCATCCGCTGCGCCAGCATTACTTTGTCTTCCGACCGCTCCTCCGCCGCCGCCGTCAGCAGAGCCTCTCCGAGCGCCAGCGCGTTGCGGACGTCGCCGCGAACGAGATGGCAGGCGTCGAGGCCCCAGAACAGGTCGAAGCGCAGCTCGGGCTGCACCGCTGGCATTCGTCCGATGAGATCGAGCGCTCGCTGGTAGGTCGTGAGTGTCTCAGGCGCGGCGCTGCCCTTGAGCTGGGTGAGTTGAACGCCGAGCAGCCGCAGGACCTCGACCTCCTCGATCTGGCTGAACGTCTCTCCCCGATCGGCCTTGGCGGCGAGCGCGCGCTGGAGGTTTGCGGCTGCGCTGTGCGCAGAGGCGATGCTCGCGGACCGCTCCGCCGCGCGCCGCCACCAGATGAACGCATGCCGGAAGTCTCCGGCACCGAGATAGTGGCCGGCAACCACCTCGGGATTGACGTTGTGGCTCTCGATCGTCAGCGCCTCGGCGGTCCTGCCGTGCAAGGTCCGCCGCCGCTCCT